>JBHHXS010000032.1:0-18884 GCA_046757145.1 Phycisphaerae bacterium
GCCGAACATAATCACTCAAAAAACCCGCGAAGGGCGAGAATACGCCATACGCTCAGTGTCGCTTGATTCTGCCCTCGTGAATGCCGCATACCAGTTCCTGAGCAGCCTCATAAGCGGCCCAAACGCGATCGGCGTCCCGTTTATCGCGTTCTACCGTTGTTTCGCGCCGGAACTGATCCAATCGTTCCTTCGCCTCCCCGACCCAACGAGCAAGCGTCGCGCACCGACCGGTCTTTCCGTACTCCGTCAACATATCCTCGATGATGACGAACCCGGTGGTCGCACGTGAACCCCCGGAGGGAGGCAGCGGTTGTGCGTTTTCGGTCATTTGTCCTGCTCCGTATTCAGTGTGTTGCCGGCTACCTCGATCAACCTGAGCAGCTCGTTGCCCTCAGGGTGGGTTGGGATGAGGTCCAGCACGTTGCCCACGCTGGCCCTCGCACCCTCCAGCCAGTCGCGCCTGCCTAGCCGACTGCCGACATCGTATTGCAGTTTGGCGCGTGCCAGCCAGCCGCGTACATGGTTCTCATTGATGTCGTGGACCTTGACAAAGGCCTCTTCAGCCTTGGCACATTCACCCTCGGCGAGCGTCTCCAGGCACCAACCCGAGTACACTTGAGCCAGCTCAAGCCAGAGCTCGGCACACCCTTGATAGAGCGGTTCGGCCCGCAGCAGTGGCAGCAGAATATCTTCAGCCTTCCTATACTCGGCGCGTTTGTAATGCTGCCGCGCGCGCTCCAAGGTAGCAGGCGCGAAGTCCGGGTCGTACCGGTGCGATATGAGCAAGTTCTCTATCACTGTGAGCGCAGGCTCCCCCCTGGCTTCAGCGATTAGCGCCCGTTCGTAGACAATCCGCGCCCGCATGCGCGCTAATACGGACGTTCCGGCGAATAGTGCCGGGTACTCGTTAGCACAGAGAAAGTCGATGAGGATCCAGCCTCCCGTTCGTTCCTTGGGGATCGCCAGGCCTGAGGCGCTGTCGGCGAGCCCGAGCTTTCCGAGGCCGGGCAGCCCGCGCGCATCGCCCGGCAGGTCGCCCCAGTGCCGCTCGATGCTGTCGGTAGCCTGCTCAGCACGCCATAGATAATGCTCCGCTTCGGCTAACTTGGCGGGATCGCGATCAATCCGCTGGCGCGCCCATCGCGCCAAACCCAGCCACCCGGGAACCCAATCGTTCCGACACAGATCCAGGGAGGTCTCGAAATGGTCCTTGGCGAGGTCGTGCTGCCCGATGTCGAGCATCACTTCCCCCAGCTTTGAATGGAAAAGTGGACAGTTCGGATCGTTGGAGACGGCGGCCTTGAGCCTGCGCACCACGCCGTCGAGGCTGGCGTTACGCTCCGGTCCTTGTTCGTCTCGTGCCCGGCTTTTCCAAAGCAGCTCCAGAGCGGTCCGGTAGAGTTCAGCACCGCTCTTACTTACCTGGTGAACGTCGTACGGCTTGGTTTGCGGCGTGCAGGCGGTCCCGGCCAGCATCGCGGCAGCGGGTACCGACCCCATGAGCGCCCTGCGGGCCAAGAGGCCCATGTGCCGGAGCGTACGTGCTACGTGAACCATGCTGCGAGCCTCCAACAGGGGCAGCTCCGAATGTGCATGCCGTGCAGGTCGCGACCCTGAGTCGAGCTGCCGCACGACTGATAGTGTCGACCACACGTGGTGCGACCCCCGCTACGACGGGCCGCTCTACACGGCGCACCCTCTCCTAAGAATGTACCACGAGTTATCGTGGTGCACACCGGGTTGTTGCGTCAATTCACGTCTAATACGTCGAGCCAAGGCCCGGCAACTCGCGCGCAGACCCCACGATAACCTTCCAGACGCTCGTAGGGTCGAAATCTGCGACGCGACGACGTGTGCCCGGGCTGGATCAGTCCTACTACCTGCGACACGCGTCTGATGGAGGCACGAAGGTGTACGAGCAGCGAGGCCGGGGCACAGAACGAGGTTGGTTGCTGACCGCGTGGCAGAGGCCCGCCGAAGAAGCGGGTGGCGACTTCATTGTGACCAAGGAGGTCGGCCACACACTTCGTGTTTTCGTGGGCGACATTGCCGGGCATGGCAACTCGGCCGCACGTGCGGTGGAGCTGATACGACCCATGATCGAACGGGACCTTGGGGGGACTATCAACGAAGCAACGCTCAGGCGGTGGAGCAAAGCGGTGGGTGAGCTGCTGCCAGACCGGTTCGTCGCGATGACATGCATTCAGGTGGATCGCGATACCGGGCGGGCGACCATACTCAATGCGGGGAATCCACAGGCGATCATTCTGCGCCGCGACAGAGATTCGATCGAGTATGTGCGTTCCAACGGCATGCCTCTGGGCCTGGTTGACGAGGATGAGTGGCGTGCCCCGTCGTCCCAGACCTTCACACTGGCCGCGGGAGATGAGCTCATCTGCTTCACCGACGGCCTGCCTGACACGTTGGGTGTGCGGGATCGAGGGCGTTTTGGAGTGGATCGCATAGTTTCGGCTCTGTCCGACCACGCTGAGCACTCGCCCGTGCAGTCGCTGCGCCATTCAGTATGCGCATTTGCCGACGACTCGACCGACCAGGATGACGTTACGGTTCTGTGGATCGGCGGCGCAACTCGGTGGGCCGCCTGACCGAGCAGGACTACGTGGTCCGCAGCCTCGGCCACGTCTGCCCCCCACCCTTTTTACTTTCCGCGCAACTAATCCCGGACACCGTCGATAACCGGAGCGTAAACGTCTTTTGAGATTCGAGCCTCTTTTTTACGAGGGAGACAAGATGGTGGCAGCTAACGTCCAGAACACGACGAACCCGACCTCTACACCCCGTTTCAGGGGGTTGGAGTCTCAGCCAGGCGCGACATACAACCGCGCCGTGCGCCACGGCGGCGCGTACCTTGCCGACGCGTTCGATGACGCCGGTTCCGCCCTGAAGCGCACCGTCGTGGAAGGGTTCAAACGCCGGTTCGGCGAAGCGGCCAAGTCCAAGGAGGGTTTCCACAGAATCATGCGGCAGGTTTTTCATAGGGGTTACGATCGCCAGGCGGCAGAGGATTTCAGACGCCGCGCACTTGACGGTGATTACAGTTGGCTTCCACCCGTAAAGCTGGTGGACCGGGCAACTCTGCAAGGAGCCAACGGAGCCTATGACGCTGCAGCGGGCGTCGTCTACCTCAGGCGTGATCTGCCCCCGGCGTTGGCCGTGGCAACCTACGTCGAGGAGACGGGTCACCACCTTGACACCAGACTCAACGCAGCCGACACGCCCGGCGACGAAGGAGAGATGCTGCGTCGCGTGCTCGGCGGAGAGAAACTTTCCGAAGCCCGGATCAACGACATCCGCAGTGAGAACGATCACGGTGTAATCAACGTCAACGGCAGGCGGATCAACGTCGAGTTCTTCTCGTTCAAGAAGATGTTCAAGAAGATCGGACGAGGAATCAAGAAGGTCGTCAAGGGTGTCGGGCGTGGCATAAAGAAGGTGGGCAACTTCATTTCACGAGGAGTCAAGAAGGTTGTCAAGGGTGTCGGGCGTGGCATAAAGAAAGTGGGCAACTTCATTTCACGGGGAGTCAAGAAGGTCGGCGGGTTCTTGAAGAAGGTGGGCTCAAGTATATTGAAGGTACTTAATAAACTTAGCCCGTTTGCTCCACTGCTGAACCTGATTCCCGGCATTGGTACCGCTCTTTACGCCGCCTTCAACGCCGTTAAGGCCGTCGCTGGCCTGATGACGGGCAAGTTCAAGAACGTCTTCGGCTCTATCATCAGCGGGTTGACCGGTGGCCTCGGCGGCGCCCTGGGCGGGGTGCTTGGTAAGGTGGTGGGCTTCGGCAGCAGGTTTTTGAAGGGTGGCGCATTAGGCAGCATCCTCAACTTCGGGACGAGGTTTATTGGCGGCACGTCGGTCGGCGGAGTCCTTGGCGGGGTAGCCCGATTCCTCGGCGTGAGCCCGACGGGAGGGCTCCTGGGCCGGTTGGGCAGCACGCTCGGGCGCACACCGCTGGGCAGAGCGATTCAGGGAACAATCGGGCTGTTCGGGCGAAACCCGCTCGAGCGCCTGATCGACCGAGTCGCTCGCATGCTTCGCCGCACGCCGGTCGGCAGGTTCATTCAGAAAGTCATGAATGGCATAGAGCGATTCCGGCGCCGATACGGCGATGTCGCTGGACGGCTGCTCTCGCTCATGCTCCCGCAATCACTGGTGAGCCGAGCTGTGGCACTCTTGAAGTTGTAGGCACTGATTGGAAAAAGCCCACTCACCGTCAGGGCGGGCGCAGCCTTGGGGCTGCGGTTGCGCCGGGGCGGGAAGGAGACCTTGTGAATCCTTCACGCCCACGGCGCGACATTATGGAGACCGCTGCGACGCTGAGTGGTGCACGTACTGATACCGAGTTTGTTTGGGCTCTGATAGCCGATTGGGTTGCTAGAAAGGAGAAACTGAATCATGTCGCTTAGTATAGGAAACAAACCGTCGTTCTACCCGGCGCGTCAGCCGCTTCCGGACACCGGGGGGGCGCTGAAAGCCGCGGGGCAGCGTACCAATCGTGGGGCCCAGGCCGGCGGTGCTCAGGCAGCGGACGGCTTCGTCGATATGGATGCCGACGTCAAGGCACAGATGCAGGAGCTGTTCAAGGAGCAGTTCGGCGCCAAAGCCCGCGACGCTGGCGAGTTCCACAGCTTTATGAAGCAGGTTTTCGGTGATAGTTACGACGCCCGCAAGGCGGAACAGTACCGCCAGATGGCGCTTAAGGGCGACTTCAGTTTCCTCCCACCCATCGAGTTCGTCAGTAGTTCGACGTTGGGCGGGGCGAATGGCGCGTACAACGCCGAGGCCGGCGTCGTCTACATCAACAGCGATCTGAAGAACAACGTCGGATTGGCAGCCCGAACCTACGTGGAAGAGGCCGGGCATCACCTCGATACCAAGCTCAACAAAGCGGACACGCGCGGCGATGAAGGGGAAATGTTCCGCAGGGTGCTTAGCGGCGAGAAGCTCTCCGCGGCACAGATGCGCGAGATCCGGGCCGAGAATGACAAGGGAGTCATCACGGTCGACGGCAAGCAGGTCGAGGTGGAGTTCTGGAACCCCTTCAAGGCGATAGGCAAGGCGTTCAAGTCGATCGGCAAGGCCATCGGCAAGGCAGCCAAGGGCGTGTGGAACGGCATCAAGTCGGTAGGCGAAGGCATCTGGAAGGGTGTCAAATCCGTCGGCGAGGGACTGTGGAACGGGGCGAAAAGCTTCGTCAAAGGTATAGGCAGAGGGGTAGGCGGGTTCGTCGTCAACCTCTTCCAAGGCAACTTCGGCGAAGCGTTCGAGGAGCTCGGAGGTGGACTGAAGGAGGCATTCTTCGATGCCCCCGCACACCTGGTTAAGGGAGCGCTGCGCGGAGTGCAGCATGTCGTCAACGGAGGCTTCAACGCCGTCGAGGACGTCGTGGACGGGGCCACCTATTTGCTAGGCCCGCTGGGCAAACCGGTTCGCGCGGTCACGTCACGAGTGCTGGACGCGGTGCGTGGAATCGGTACCGGAGTGGTCGACGCCGCAACCGGTGTCGTGCTCAACGTGATCGAGGGTGCCGACACCATGCTTAACGGCGCCGGCAAGATCCTCACCGGTGACTTCAAGGGTGGGTTCAAGGACCTCGGGATGGGCCTGTTGAAAGGGACCGGACAAGCGTTGGCCGACGCCGTAATCATGGTCGGTGGCCGGGCGATCAGCGCCGTACAAACCGTGATCGGGTTGGAGCCGCCGGGGCGCAGGCTTACCGGGGCGGAGATCGCGATGCTTAAGGAGGTTTACGGCGACTCGATCGACTATGATTCCGTGCGGATCAAGGAAGGCTTTGCCGGCTTGTTCAGCGTGAACGACGCCGCCTTCACCCACGGCAACACCATCTACATCAAGTCCGGCAGCCTGCCGCTTACGGACGACCTGCTGGCCCATGAGATGGCCCACGTATGGCAGCATCAGAACGGCGGGACGGATTACATGACCGAGGCTATCTACGCCCAGAACTGGGGCGACGGATATGACTGGGAGAAGGGCGTCGACGAAGGCAAGTCGTGGAGCGAGCTCAACCCGGAGCAGCAGGCGGAGCTGATACAGGATGCGGTGCGGGCAGGTATCGACCTCAGCGACCCCAACGCCACGTTCGTCAGTCCCAGCAACGGGCGGGACTACTCGGCTGTGCTGCAGGCGGCATTGGCACAGATCCGCGCCGGCAGGGGAGCGCCGTAAGGACACCAGTCGTGCTTCGGCACGTCATACCCGACAACGCGTGGTGGCGGCTCCGACTAATGGAACGGAGCCGCCACGCGGCGCGCGCAGGGGCCCTCAGCCGGTTGCATGCCACCAACCTCTCGACGTGTTCGAGCTCATCGCTGTACCCATCCGGTAGCAGGTGCAGTGGAGCCGACGTGACTGACACGCTATGATCCTATCGCTGGAGATGCACCCATGATCGTAGAAACCACAGGATGTGCGTTGCACACGCGTCGGATCGAAAGCAACGTCGTGCGGCGATCGGCGGGCGCGGCTACGAAATGGTCGATCGTCACACTTGTGCTGATCTCCTGTCTTCTTCTTCCGGGGTGTCATCGACAGTTCCGGATGAGGCTGGCAACGCAGGCGGAGCGTATACCCAACCCTACGTTTGTGGTGGAGGATACGTCGCAACCGGGCAGCCGAGCGAGATACCATACCGTAAGGATGTTGGACGGCGAGGGAAAAGTTCTCTGGCACCTGCGGGCCGAGCCTTTTACCTACAAAAACAGCGCCAAGCGGATCACATACGGCGACCGACTGCCCGGATACGTCACCGTCGTTTCACCGACGCCACTCGAGGCGGGTCGCAGCTATGCCCTTGTTGTCAGTGGCAGAGGCACGGGGGTGTTCCGCTTTGCCGTCGACTCACTGGGCACTGTCCACGCCGATTGAGCTCCGCAGTTCTTCGAGCAGGCCGTCGATGTCGCCTTCGCAATGCTTGGCGGCGAAGTACAGTAACGACACGGGCGGTGGGTCGTCCCGACATTCTTCGCACATGCCGTGCCGAAGTAGGATCGGAAAGACGCTGGGGCAGGCCGTCAGCAGTTCACGAACCGTTGTGGTCTCATCAATGTCAAGCACGGTAGAGTATCCCTCGATCTAAGTCACTATGTGCGATCCAGCGCCGCGGAAACGATCCCCGAGTGCGAGTGCGAGTGCGAGGTTCATGCATCGGCCGCTTGCGCTCCCCGATAGCCCTGCCTCCCGCTCGGAAGGAACGCTCGCGCGTTTTGTATGGTCGGTCAACCCGACCTGCAACGGTACAAGTACTGAAGCAGTTTACCTCGGTGATCGCCTAGCTGTCCTCGATCTAGCCTTTGCTTTCGGGCGGCGCTTGGCTGTCGTCGCCTTTACTTTTCTCTTGGCCTTGGCTTTCGACCGGGCCTTGGGCCTCGCCCCGGCCGTGGTCCGTGGCCTTGCACGCTTGTGCTTGTTCCTCGGCCGCGCCACACGCGCACGTGGTGCTGACGTTGCAATGGTGGCCTGGGCGGCGGCGAGCCTGGCAACGGGAACACGGAACGGGCTGCAGGAGACGTAGTCGAGGCCAACCTCATCACAGAAGCGAATCGAGGTGGGGTCCCCGCCATGTTCTCCGCAGATGCCCAACTTGATCGTTTTTCGCGTTGCGCGCCCCTTCTCGCAGGCCATTCGAACAAGCATGCCTACGCCATCGATATCGAGCGATTGGAACGGATCGTAAGGGAAGATCGGCTCGTCAGACTGGGTGGAGGAATCGGCACCTGCTGAGGCACCCTGCGGGGTAAGATAGTCGGGCAGGAACCGGCCGGCATCGTCACGAGACAGGCCCATGGTCATCTGTGTCAGGTCGTTGGTACCGAAGCTGAAGAACTCCGCGACCTCGGCCATACGACCTCCCAGTAGTGCGGCACGCGGAGTCTCCACCATGGTGCCTACAATGTACTTCAACCTGCAGTTATGTTCTTTCAAGATAGCATCGGCGACGCTACGCGTCCGCCTGGTCAGGATGGCAAGCTCCTTCGGATCGATGCTCAGCGGGATCATAATCTCCGGGAGAACCTTGATGCCCCGCTCCGTGCAGGTAACGGCGGCCTCGATGATCGCCCGTACCTGCATCTCCAGAATCTCGGGGTAGGTGACACACAAACGGCACCCACGATGTCCCAGCATCGGGTTGGCCTCGTGAAGCTGATCCACGCGGCGCCGCACGTCATCGATCGTCACGG
Organism: Phycisphaerae bacterium; assembly: GCA_046757145.1. Lineage (GTDB taxonomy): Bacteria > Planctomycetota > Phycisphaerae > UBA1845 > UBA1845. The sequence continues at coordinate 8,223 of JBHHXS010000032.1, forward strand.
TTCTCGCGGGCGAGTGGGCGACAGCGACGCCCCCGTTGCACTCCGCCCAGTTATACCCCTTGGGCGTGCTGGAGCAGGCCTGAGCATCCAGTTCATCCGCCAGCGCCTGCTGCGCTTCGGGGTTATCACGTTGCGGCAGGAACTCGTGCAGGGGCGGGTCGAGCAGGCGTATCGTTACGGGCCTACCGTCCATCACCGTAAAGATACCTTCGAAATCCGCAACCTGGTACGGGCGGAGCTTGTCGAGTGCGTCTCGGCGGGCGTCCTCGCTGTCAGCCAGGATCATCTTACGCATCGTCAAGATCCGTTCGGGCTGCGCTGGATCGAAGAACATGTGCTCGGTTCTGCACAGGCCTATGCCCTCCGCTCCGAGTTCAACGGCCCTGGTGGCGTCGGCTGGGGTGTCCGCGTTGGCGCGGATCTTGAGCCTGCGGCGCTGGTCGCACCACTCCATCAGTGTGTGGTATTCCGCCGGTGCGCTGGGTGTCTCCAGTTTAAGCTCACCGGCAAAAACTTGCCCGCTGCTGCCGTCGAGCGTTATTGACTCTCCCTCACGTATTACCTGCCCCGCGAGCGACATCGACTTCTTCTCATAATCCACGCTCAGCTCGTCGCAGCCTACTATGCAACACTTACCCCACCCCCGCGCGACCACAGCTGCATGGGAGGTCTTGCCCCCGGTGGAGGTGAGTATCCCCACGGCGGCGTGCATGCCTCCCACGTCCTCCGGTGAAGTCTCTTTACGGACGAGGATTACCGAGCTTCCGGTGCTGGCTCGCGTTTCAGCCTCTTCCGCGCTGAACACCACTTCCCCGCATGCCGCACCGGGAACGGCACCGATGCCTACACCGAGCTTGCGCTCGGCCAACTCCTCGGGATCAGCGTGCGGGTCGAGGACAGGGAAGAACAGGCGCTCGATATCGCTGGCTGTGATCCGCTGAATCGCCTCCTCCTTTGTAATTATCGGCCTCGTCGCTGCCGACACGTACTTCCGCGGCAGGTACTTCTTTGCAGCCAGCCGCTGAGCGTCGCGTCGAGTCATCAAGCCCCGCGTCGCCTGCTCCACCGCAATCGTGAACGCAGCCTGAGGCGAGCGCTTACCGACGCGGCACTGGAGCATGTAAAGCTTCCCACGCTCTACGGTGAACTCAAGATCAAGCATATCTTTGAAGTGGATCTCGAGGATTACGCGGATGGCCTCCAACTGGTCGTAGACGTCCGGCAGGCGCGTCTTGAGTTCGGCGAGTTTCAGAGGCGTGCGCACGCCAGCCACAACGTCCTCACCTTGGGCGCCCATGAGCAGATCGCCGTAGTACACCGCCTCACCCGTGTTCGGGTCTCGCGTGAAGCAGACCCCTGTACCGGAAGCGTCGCCCATGTTGCCGTACACCATCTGGCACACGTTGACCGCGGTACCGCTGAGCCCAGTAATGTTCTCCACACGGCGGTAGGTGACGGCCTTCTCGCCCATCCAGCTATCGAATACCGCGTCGATCGCACCGCGGAGTTGTTCGAACGGATCCTGCGGAAACCGTTCCCCGCAGTTCTCGCTGTATATGCGTTTGAACTCACCGACGAGGTACCTCATCTCATCAGCGTTGACATCGGTGTCGAGAATCTGCTCGCCCGGCGCACACCCCAGTCGCACAGCTGCGCGCGTCCGCTTCAGCTCGTCGAACGCATTATCGAAGTGGCTCCTGTCGATGCCTCGTGCGGTCGAGCCGAACATCATGATAAGCCGGCGATATGCATCATAGGCGAACCTGTCGTCGGCCGATGCCGACGCCAGCCCGATGACCGACTCGTCATTCAGGCCCAGGTTGAGAATGGTTTCCATCATCCCCGGCATGGACCTCGCAGCCCCGGATCGGACGGAGACTAAGAGTGGATCGCGGGCTGCCCCGAACTTCTTCCCACAGGTGCGCTCCAGGCGTGCCATCATCAGACGGACTTCCTTCTCAAGTCCGTTAGGCCAAGTCCCTTCGCCTCTGACGTACGCTTCGCATGCCTCGGTGGTAATGGTGAAGCCCGCCGGCACAGGCAATCCGAGCTGCGTCATCTCCGCAAGTCCTGCACCTTTGCCGCCTAGCAGATGCTTCTGGTGCCCCTTGCCTTCCGCTTTGCCCTTCCCAAAGGAATAGGCCCATTTGCGTGTTGTCACCATCAATGAATCCCCTAAAGAAAAGCGCTTTATGCCAGCAGAAGCGATCATAACCGTGTACTGCCGCTCGTCAATCTATCGGCCGGAATCCATACGCGTCTTTCGGTCGATGTGCCACCGAGCATTGCAGCCGATCGGCACCACGCATCAACGCATATGCACATGCCTTGCCATCCTGCCTGTGCAACCACGTTGTCGCGCGCGGCGGGCGTCACCGAGGCTGTTTCCAAACTCTATTCCAAAAGGCGCCGCCGGGCAGAGGAGACCAGCTTGGACGCCAGCATGGGCTCGCGCCCCATCAAATGCGATATGTGGTAGTCGAGAAGACCAAAGGCACCCACGTACGACGCCGTTGGAGACTTACCGTGAATCGCGGACAGGACGGCAGAGGTGATCTCACGCTTTTCCACCTGCCCCGGCTCACAGTGCCGGCAGATCACCCCCCCTTCGATCGAGGAGAAGTAAGTCAGGTCGCGCTGACGGCTGCAAAGCACGCACCGGTCGAATCTGGGTAGCAACCCGATAGCGCCGAGCAGCAGCAACTGGTACCTCACCGTCCACTCCAGCACCTCATCAGCCTCGGCAAGGCGGGTGAGAGTGGCGACCAAACCGTCGAAGGCCGCAGGGTGCGGATCCCAGTCTTCTGTGAGCTGTGCGGTGATTTCGGCGGCGTATTGGCCTGCGTAGAGACGCCGCAGTTGCCCGCGCAGGCCCAACAGACCGCGGACCGGCTTCCACTCGACGACTATGGCCAGGCTGGCGCTGCGCTCCGCCCTACAGCTGACCACAAGCTCCCCAATATCTAGCAAGTCGATGCCAACGGCAAAGCGCGTCTTCGTGCTGCGCTTTACGCCCTTGGCGATCGCACGAACCTTGCCGTGTTCGCGCGCGAAGAACACAATAATCTGCGAAGCTTCAGAGTAGTCCAACTGCCGGAGCACGACAGCCGAATCGGTGATCATTGCCATGACATCATCGTATGCGAACCCCCGGTTCGTGACAGAGCCCGACGCCTGGGCTTGATCGTTGTGCGCGATCCGGCGCCGCGGATGCGACGCACACGCCTAAGAGCGGGGCTCGTCCCCCGGTCGCTTGCGCTCCCGCCTCGAAAAGGTAGTGTGTGGTCGCGCCCGGCCGTTCGGACCGATTGTTCAGACCGGACGTCTGGGCATCGTGCCGTCCAAGGGACCATCTTGCCGGTACCCTTGACGGTGCTAGACTTCACGCCAGGCGGGGAAGCGTCCTGGCGTCCTTCCAGCCGGTTTTGGCACGGTACTTGCTAGGCGACTCGGGGCGGAGGGGGTTGCTTTGCCTGTACCGGCCCGGCAGGCAGGATTCCTGGATTAGCGCCCAGCGTTGGATATGGCTGGTTTGTCTAGATACACTACTGAGGAGTTTGGCACATGTCGGAACTGAATCCCTTTGCGATTGCGCAACAGCAGCTTGACGAGGCGGCTCGGAAGTTGGGGTTGGATACCGCTACCCACGAGTTCCTCCGTTGGCCCATGCGCGAGTATCATTTCACCCTTCCATTGAGAATGGACAACGGCTCCACGCGCATCTTCAAGGGTTATCGTGTGCAGTACAACGATGCCCGGGGCCCGACAAAGGGTGGAATCCGCTGGCACCCCGAGGAGACAGTAGACACAGTCCGCGCCTTGGCAGCCTGGATGACCTGGAAGACCGCCGTTGTCGATATACCCCTGGGAGGTGGCAAGGGCGGCATCACGTGTAATCCGAAGGAACTCTCCGACGCGGAGAAGGAGGGACTGGCCAGGGCCTACATCCGCGCCGTGGGTCGAGAGCTAGGCGTACATCGCGACGTCCCCGCGCCGGACGTCTACACCACGCCGCAGATCATGGCCTGGATGATGGACGAGTACGAGATCATGATGGGGCACTCGCACCCCGGCATGATAACGGGCAAGCCCATAGTTGTCGGCGGCTCGCAGGGACGCGGAGACGCCACGGCCCGCGGCGGCGTCTACTGCGTCCGGGAGGCAGCTAAGGTGCTGCAAATGGACCTCTCCAACGCCACCTATGCGATTCAGGGCTTCGGGAACGCCGGCCAGTTCGCAGCGACCCTGCATCCTGAGATTCTAGGCGGAGGCACCCTGATCGCTGCCACCGATTCGCGCGGTGGGGTTTTCAACAACGACGGCATCGACCCCCAAGCCCTGGTCAAGCATAAGCTCGAATCCGGAGCGGTGGCCAACTTCCCAGGCACCCAGCCCATTACCAACGAACAGCTCCTCGAGCTTAACTGCGACGTGCTCTATCCGTCCGCCCTCGAGGGGGTCATCACCAGCAGAAACGCCGCGAACATCAAGGCCAAGATCATCTGTGAATTGGCCAACGGACCCACAACTCCCGAGGCCGACAAGATCCTCTTCGAGAAGGGCAACTACGTTATACCGGACTTCCTGGCCAACGCGGGCGGGGTAACCGTCTCCTACTTCGAGCAAGTGCAAAACACCTACAACTACTATTGGTCACTCGACGATGTCCACGAGCAGCTTGATCGCAAGATGACCGCGGCGTTCAACGCGGTCTTCGAAATGTCAAAAAAAACCAAAGCCGACAACAGGATCGTCGCCTACATGGTCGCCGTCTCCCGGGTGGCCGAGGCCTGCAAGATCCGCGGCCGGGTGTGACCTGAAGACGGCGGAGAAACGCGCCGGGCGGGACGTCCTGGCCGAGGCGCGCCTCTCGGCCCGCCGACCGACGCCCACGCGGTGCGTGTCGAGGCAAATCCCCGGTGTGTGCCTCGACTCGGGCCGCAGGGGTGCCGGTAGTGGCTGGTTGCGCGTCGGCGCGGGGCTACGCGGATCAGGACCCGCGGCTGAGAGGCACCGCGGTCGGGCCATGCTTGCCGGCGACTCGCAGGCCGACGTCGTGGTACGAGGCTGCGTGCAGGAGGCGCTGCGACCTCCGGCACTGGGAGGATGGAACAGCGCGCTCCGCCAGGCTTTGTGAAGTCGGCAGATATTCATTAAAGAACTTAATCACCTTCCGCGCGTACGTGTCGGGGTCAACCAGGATGCTCTGATTGTGCTTGGCTCCGCGTACGACCCAGAGTTCCTTGGGCCCGCGGGCGAGCTTGTAGAGCATCTGGGACTGGCCCACCGGCACACAACTGTCCTTCTCGCCGTGGATGAATAGGATAGGCGTGCGTCCGAGGCGAACGAGTGCCTTGCGGACGGATGGAAAATCGCAGTTGAATCTGCGCCGGCACTCCCGGAACACCATCCACCGCATGAACCGCCAGAACACCGCAGGATGGTTGGCAGCCACCACCCGAACCCGCGCGAAAATGGTGGCGAAGCGCTTCATCAGATACTCCAGAGTGGCATCGCTGCTGAATGCCCCGTCGGTAACAATCGCCCGCACGCTGCCGACTCCGACGGAGGCCAACAAGGCGGCACAGGCTCCTCGCGAGGGTCCGAAGAGCCCGACACAGGGCACCCTGCCGCGCTCCTTCAGGTACGATTCCATACAGGCAATCGCCCCCAGCATGTCGGAGCACTCGCGATCGGTGGGCCACTGCCGCGGACGATAGCCTGGTTCCGCTGGTGAACTGCCGTGTCCGCGGAAATCGAAGGAGAATACGTCGTATCCACGCTGCAGAAGTGGTCGGCAGTAATACTTGCAGCTCGAGCGATCACTGCCGAACTCATGGGCGAAAATGATCATGCCCGCCGGTGACGCCGGCGCATCGCCCGTGATTACAACGCCCTCAAGGGGGTGGCCGTCCGCAGCCTGAAAGCTTATCTCCTCACCTACAAGGTCGGCGCCGTCGTTCCCGCCGTTCTCGACCACCGGGGCGTGGTCGTCCAATATGGCGATCATGATCCGTACGTATTTATGCAGAATGGTTCTGGCCAATGCCAGCAGTAGCAACGCCGCGGGGACGACTACCGCCAGTACTCGCCAATCGGTAAGCAAGGGAAACTGTATATCGGCTGGAACCACTATGACGGTGTCCATAATCCGGGCCCGCGCGATACCCGCCGGACATCAACGCCAAATCATTTAAGTCGTCTCAACCACTCTGCGCGATCCAGGCCGTGGGCCCCAGCACCAAGCGCGGGGGCCATGCACCGGTCACTTGCGCTCCCGGCTCGGAAAGACGGCGCGGAGTAGCGCACCGTGGTCTTGTTCCTTCGCCCGCGGCGCCGACGCAACGGCGGCGTACCGAGCGCCCGCTCCCGAACTTGATCCGGCTGGGTGTGTACCGAAAGATTGCCTTTCTGGCAACCCCACACATCGACGGCGGTGCGTGACGGGCCGCAGCGGCGCACTGCCCAGGCGCGCCGCTTGCCCCCCCTCTCTTTCCCCGTTTCGCAACCTCCACGAACCCCTCGTAGCGGTTCACTTCCAGGCGGGATATCGAGGCGGCTCACCCCTTAGGACGCTGATCACGTCATCGACGACAGCGTTCATTCGGCTCAACCCGTCATGTGTACGGGCGCCGATATGAGGGGTAAACAGCGTGTTGGGCGCATGCATGAGCGGGTGGTCTGCAGGTAAGGGCTCAGGCTCGAACACATCCAGAGCGGCGCCGCCAAGCTTGCCTGAGCAAAGGGCGTGAGCGAGTGCTCGGCTATCCACCACCGCCCCACGCGCGGTGTTGATCAACAGCGATCCCGACTTGAATCGTGCCAAAGCGGCCGCGTCTATAAGGTGTTGGGTGTCGTCCGTTAATGGAACATGCAGCGTCACGATATCAGCCCGTTGATAAAGCTCATCCTTGGTCGCGGGAGTAGCAGCAACGTCGAGCAGCCCGGGACGTACAATGTCATTGTAAAGAACCGACATGCCGAAACCGTGTCGACAACGCTGCGCAACCGCTCGCCCTATGCGTCCCATGCCTATGATGCCGAGCGTAAGAGCGCGAAGCTCGAACGAGTATGCCTGCTCACGAGCTTCGTAGAAGCGGGCTTCTCGAACCGAAGCATCGCCCGACTTCAACTTCCGAACCAGGGCGACCATCAACCCGAGAGCCAGGTCAGCGACCGCGTCGGTGGCTGCTCCGGGCGTGTACACGACCACTATGCCCCGCCTCCGTGCGGCATCAAGGTCGATGTTCTCAAGACCGACCCCCCCGCGCCCGATCACTCGCAACCGGTGTGCGTGTTCCATCAGCTGCTCGGTGACGTGTACACCGCTGCGGACCAGCAGCGCGTCACAGTCCGACACAGCTTCGTAGAGTGCACGACGCTTGCGCGGTTCGAGAACGGTCACCCGCCCGACGGAACGCATGCGCTCGATTGCCGTCGCGTTGAAGTCTTCGGCGAAGAGGATGTGCGGGCGTAGAGCAGGCACGGAGCGGGATCATCCGCGGGGACGACTGCTGCGTCAACGCGTTCAGTTTCAGCCAGGCTCTACCCCCAGCCGATCTGACCGTCCCGGTGACCGCCCACGCTTAGCCCACGGGCTGAGGCCAAAGCGCCGCCAACATGAACGCGAGAAGCGTCGCCAGGACGAGCCACAAGCGGTGGTAACGCCCTACTAGAAAGAGATGTCTTGGGTCGAACGTAAGGGCCATTGGCTCACCACCTATATCTTACAATACGTTTCGCCGTTGTACCAGGAGCGTACACCGGTAATATCTCGGACCAGTGGCTCTGGTGGATGCGCACCCTCACCCTATGATCGGACATATGAGCGACTCAGCTTACCCGCGGATGCTCGATCTCGCCACCCGCCTGGCAGAGGACGCAGCTCGGGTTTCCGTCCCGCAGATGGGCCGCACGCCCGTTACCAGGAAGCACGATGCCAGCGTGGTTACGGCCGTCGACCGCGCCATCCAGCACCAGATTTTCCTTGCGGTTCGAGAGGCCTATCCGGACCACGCGCTGCTGGGAGAAGAGGAGCTCGCGGCACATGAGTCAGTTCCAGCTGAACCCGGTGCACGCTTCTGCTGGGTCATCGACCCATTGGACGGCACGCGCAACTTTGCCGCTGGTCTACCGGTTTTCGCCACCTCTATAGCTGTTCTGGACAACGGATGGCCCTGCGTCGCCGTGATCGTCGAGCATAACCTCGGACACACCTACGCCGCCGTAAGCGGTCGCGGGGCGACTCTCAACGCCAGGCAGATCCGGTTGACCGATCCCGACTCCGACGAGGACTACGTGGTGGGTGTTCCCTCCAGCAAGGATGGACTGACAGTAGGCATCGTACAGGCCTGGGCGGAAACCAAGGAGCTCATCTGCCGCAATCTAGGGTCGACAGCCATGCACCTGGCACTGGTGTCATCGGGAGCGATGGCAGCGGCTTTTGCCAGGCGAAGCAAGGTATGGGACATCGCTGCCGGGTGGCTGCTCGTCCGCGAAGCCGGGGGGCGTATAACCGATCTGAGGGGCAACGAGCTGGCACCGTTCAGGCTCGACGCCGACCCTGAAGTTGACATCCCATTCCTGGCCGGTGCCCCCGAGATGCACCGCCGTCTGCTCCGCTCCCTGCCTGCGACTCGAGCCCGGGAGTAGACACCGACCCCGCGTTCAACGGGCGCGGGTGCGCGCTTAGCCCCTCCACTCTTCGCGAACGGCTGCCGCTGCTCATCCGTCACGCGAATGGCCGTTCACGGGGCAGGCTGCACCGCTTACCCTACTTCTTCGAAGCGGTGGAGTCGACCTCGTCGCTTAGGATGCGCTGAATCGAGGTCTTCAGGAACGTCATTTTCGTGTTGGTGGATTCATCGACCTTCACGACGACTTCGTTGTCACGGACTGACACCACCGTTCCAATAGCACCCCCGATCGTCAAGACGCGGTCATTCTTCGACAATCGGGCGTGCATATCGTCCCGTTCGCGCTTCTCACGCTTCTTCTGGCTGCGGGCGGAAAGAAGCATGAAGGCCAGCAGCGCGAGCATCATCCCCGGCAAAAAAAACGGTGCTGCCGGACTGGGTTGGCCCGAGGGACGGGTGGTGGGAGTCGCTTGGGCGATAAGGCTGACGAGACAGCTCATGTGCACTCCTCTACAGACGAGGTCGAGGCTTCCATCACTGCGATGGGAAACTCACCCGTAATTGTCTCGATTCGACCTTCGCAAATCAAATCGCGAATCCTTGCGAGAAACCTCTGATAAAACCGGAGGTTGTGTATTGACGTCAGTGTCGGGCCTAGCATCTCGTTCACGTTGAACAGATGACGAATGTAGCTTCGCGAGAACCGGTGGCAAGTCTCACAGTCGCAGTCAGCTTCCAGCGGCGCCGGGGCTCGCCGGTGCTTGCTGTTACGCATCTTCAACAGGCCGGCGCTCGTGAAGGCCCAACCGTTCCGCCCGTTGCGGGTTGGCAGCACACAATCGAACAGATCAACCCCGCTCTTGACGGCTGCTACGATGTCGCGCGGCATCCCCACGCCCATCAGATAGCGAGGGCAATCCACCGGCAGACTCGCTACCACCGGACCTAGAACGCCGATCATCTCCTCGTGCGTCTCTCCCACCGACAACCCGCCGATGGCGTATCCGTCAAACGCGATTCCTGTGAGTTCCTCGGCACACCGTCGGCGCAGTGCGACGTTCAGCCCTCCTTGAACAACGGCGAAAATCGCCTGCCCCGGCCGAGAGTGAGTCTCCTTACATCGGCGCGCCCAACGCACCGAACGGTCAACGGCGGCCCGCAGGCGGGCTTCTTCGCAGGGAAGGGCGGGACAGTCGTCGAAGGTCATGATCACATCAGCCCCGAGTTCGTTCTGCACTCTCGTAGCTATATGCGGATCAAGACGGAGCGGTGTGCCGTCGACGTGCGATCGGAATTCCACCCCTTCGTCCGTAATCCTGCTGATGCTCGCGAGAGAGAACACCTGATAACCCCCACTGTCGGTGAGGATGGGCCCATCCCAGCCCATGAAGCGGTGAATCCCACCGACGTCGCGTACGATCTCGGCCGTGGGGCGCAGCTGCAGGTGGTAGGTGTTGCCCAAAACCATCTGCACACCCGTTCGGCGAAGCTGCTCGGGCGTGACCCCTTTGATCGAGCCTGCCGTGCCCACCGGCATGAACGCGGGCGTCTCGACACGCCCGTGCGGCGTGGTCAGGACGCCACGACGCGCCCCGCCATCCTCGTGCGTGACCTCGAAGCCAAGCATCCCGCGGATGCTAAGGCTGGAGCCGGGTAATGGCAACGAACGCCGTTTCCGTAATGAACCGCGTCGGAGATGACGTTGTGGCTTCGGATCAGCCCGTTCCTGAACCGGCGATCGTGTTGACAGAGGCGCGTGCCCGGCTACATTCGTGATACGTAATCTCCGGCAAAGCTGTTGGCTCGCTCGCACGCGGTATACTACATATTGCCTTTCTGCGGGCGGCATCAGGTGTGCTGGTTATTGCGAAATGGGCTCATAGCTCAGCTGGCAGAGCGCGTCGCTGATAACGACGAGGTCCGAGGTTCGAATCCTCGTGGGCCCATCCGCACACACTTGGGGGGGTGGCATCGGCGGATCGTAACTGCTATGATTAGAGGCTCAGAATCGGCCTGTGGAGTGTTC
>JBHHXS010000033.1:0-18788 GCA_046757145.1 Phycisphaerae bacterium
GATGCACATCTTCAGCAGTCAATGACTGCGAAGAGCAGATACGATGTGCGGCGAGCTTTCCGGAATGTCGAGCGGTCACAAGCGTTTCACCTTACCGATGTCACACGCGAGACACTGGATAGAGACCTGGACGCTCTTCTTCGTGTCTGGGATGCACGCTGGGGAAAAGGCAGTCAGAGAGTCCTCAGGATCTATCGACACATGTTTCGCAGAGCCTTCTACGATGGCACATTGTGGCTGCGAATTGCATGGGACGGGGACGAGCCCATGGCCGTACTCAGTGCCTTCGTCGATCCCGTCAGGCGGACGCTCTATCAGCACATCATGGCACTGAATTCCAAATTCGCCAAGCGATCCCCGGGTAGAGCGCTCGTCGGCTACACCATCCGTGATGCTATCAAGCGGGGGATCACCACGTATGACTTTCTGCTGGGAGATGAAGAGTACAAGTACTCCTTCGGTGCAGAAAAAAGGCACGCCGCGAGTAGTGTAGTCGTGCGGCGCAGCTTGCGGGCGTCGATGGGGGAGATACTGATACGTGTACGAGACCTGTTTACACTCTTGCGCAGGCTGATGCGCCGAGGTATGTCGGCCTGTCGAACTCGACTTACGGGGCGAGGAAGTACTACCGCAGCGGGGGACACGCCGAGCCACTAGGATCGATCATTGCAGACTATTCCACTTGATAGTGACGGAAAGCGTCGGTCCAGGATCTTGGGCGTGATAGCCCTGGTGGCCGCAGTCTCGCTCAACCAGTGGACTATCGGGTACCTGGCGACAAAGGATGGGACCATCGACGAACCGGTGATTCGATGGGCAATCGGATTGTTCGAGGTCGTTCTGCTGCTCTGGGGCTTGTGGTTACTCATGCGGCGCAGGACCGCGGACCTCAAGGCTGTCGCATTCAGATGTATCGCTGTCTTCATCTCCATAGTGCTCCTGGAATGCGTGCTGCGCGTTGTTCACGTTGTGGAAGAGGCAGTCCGCGGTGGGCCGCCCCCCAAATACATGCTTTCTCCTTACCAGGGGAAAGAGTGGGCGTATAGGTTGTTCACTGAAGCTGATAACGTGCACCAGCAAGAGGGGCGCTTTCGGTACCATCCACTGCTTGGCTGGGATACAGCCGAGTTCCATGGTGAGTTTGTCAATGTTGATGCGAACGGCGTGCGACGCGGATGGAATCCTGAGCTTCCTCCGGGTGCTGCCGCGCCTTCAATCTACGTGTTCGGCGGCTCCACCACATGGGGCGTAGCCGTGCGCGATGAAGATACGATCCCGTCGCGCTTATCCAAGCTGCTGAACGGCCGCGGCCACCAGGTCGTCGTCTACAACTACGGAGACATCGCCTACAGCTTCATCCAAGAGGTCGTCAATCTAATGCTGCTGTTGAAAGCGGGTCATCGTCCGGATTGGGTCGTTTTCTACGATGGGGTAAACGACACCTACGCGGCCTATCGTGATGGAGTGCCGGGGAGCATTCTGGATCTTTTCGAAACGTCGGAGGGGTTCGGCCAGAGAATGAGGCCTGTGGATCACTTCCTAGCCGGCGTGAGGATCCTCCTTGTAAAGCACTGTATGATCTATCACTATCTGTATCGTTTGTGTAATCCCCCAGGAGAGACTCCGAGATTCGCCGAGGTAGGTGCGCGTTTGGATGACGACCAGCTACGCGATTTGGCGGAAGGAATTGCTGACTATTATGCGACGTCATATGAACTGCTTGAAGTTCTCGCGCAGGCTTATGGTTTTCAGTACCTAGCCTTCTGGCAGCCTGTCTCACTTACTGAAGATCATCTGTTTGAGGAGGAAAAGACTGACTTCAGAACAGGTGACGATGCCCTTCGCAAGACGCACTTGTATGTGCGCGAGTCGCTAAAGAGCAAAGGTCTTCCTAACTTCTACGATATTTCGGACGTGCTTCGCGACCGGACGAAGACAACGTATATAGACTATTGCCATCTGACGGTGGAGGGTAATGCGGTCGTGGCTGCACGAATTGGCGATGTGATCGAAGCGAAGCTGCACAAGCTGGATCACGCCGGCGAAAAGTCAAGTACAACGCATACGCGATAGGCGGGCGAGACCGTGAGCGGCGCCGTACAGGTTCCGTACGGCGGTCGGCGGACCCACCTCGGCCGAGGAGCGCAGTTGTCTGCGCTCAGGACGCCCATCCGGGGTCTCCTGCAAGGTATTATCCATCACACGGCGCGATCACTTGATGAACAAGAGCTGGCGCGCTCTTCGATCGTTTTCGCCCCCCATTTCGACGACGAAACGCTCGGGTGTGGCGGAACGATCATTAAGAAAAAGGCCGTCGGTGCGGACGTGAGAATCGTCTTCATGACCGATGGTACCGCGTCGCACAGCGGGTTGCTGCCCACCGATACCCTGGCGGAGATGAGAACGCGGGAGGGCCTGGCAGCAGCGCGCGTCCTGGGAGTCGAGCCCCATGATGTGTTCCTGCTAGGGTTCGTAGACTCCAGACTGGGGGTGCAATACGATGCAGCGGAGCGCCGTGTGGCGGAGATTCTCCGAGAGTGCCGGCCGCAGACCGTGTTCATCCCTTACCGGCACGATCAACTGGCAGATCATGTCGCTACGAACGGAATTGTGAGCTCGGCGCTTCGCTGTTGCAAGCATGATGTCATAGTGTACGAGTATCCAATCTGGTTCTGGGAACACTGGCCCTGGCTAAAGTCGCAACATTGTGCAGAGGAGAGTCTCCTGCGGATGTTGAAAGCCGGCTGGCGCGCAGACCTGCGCCTGCTCAGGGAGCCTCGATGCCGCATTCGTGTAGCAGACGTCAATTGGAGGAAACGAGCGGCATTGGAGAAGCATCGATCGCAGACACTGCGCCTCCGATCAGACGTCGATTGGCCCGTGTTAGGTGACGTATGGGACGGAGACTTCCTCGAGTGTTTCTTTCTTGAGTATGAACTATTCGTGAGGAAAACACGTTGGGCCGGAACCCAACGTGTGCGGGAAGAGCGGCGTATGCGCAGGGTGTCATGCGAATCCTGCGCCCAATGAACAGTGCGGCGAGAGCCCTAAGACTTAAGTCCCCAAGCAGAGTCGGAGCCCCGGGGTCGTGTACTTCAACCCGCGCGACCTCACGAAGACCGGTGAACTCCTGCCGCTCTCGCGCTTCCGGCACGGCTTCGTCGAGTTCGTTTACGCGACGTATGACTTTCCCTTTGTTCGCCTGTTCTCGCGGACTGCAGCCTGTGGCTCGGGATAGCGGTCGGTGCAGGCGAACGTCTGCAGCTTTTGGCAAAGGGGGACGGCTTGTGATTCGAACGGTCGCGCAACTTCTGAAATATTGTACTAGCGCATGCTGACGCCCTTTATCACAATTGTACTCATCGGATGGATCCCGGTGAGTGCCCTGTTGTTCGCTGTATTCCAGCCCGTCCAGGCATTGACACTGGCCTATCTTGTGGGGTGGTTGGCCCTACCCATGTACCGCATCCCCATTCAAGGTTTCCTGGATATCGACAAGGTCATGGCCACCAATCTGGGCGTTATTCTGGGCGTTGCACTGTTCTGGCACCGCCGAATCGGGGAATACAAAGCCAACGCCGCCGATGGCCTGTTGGTTGTTTTCGCAATTAGTACGTGTGTTACGTCGCTGGTGAATGGGCTCGGAGCACATGACGGTCTGTCGTCATTCGCTCACAAGATCCTGTACATCGCGGTCCCTTTTGGGTTCGGCAGAGTGTTCATCAGAGACGGCCGCGATCTTATCCAGTCCAGCCGCATCGTAATCTATGGAGCGGCTATATATGCTGTGGCGGCCATCTGGGAATGGCGTATGAGCCCGAACATCCACCTCACTCTATACGGGTTCTTTCAGCACGCCTGGGGTCAGCACTACCGCTGGGGGTTCTTTAGGCCCATCGTGTGCTTCCCACACGCGCTCGGGCTGGGTGTATTCATGGCGTGGACATCCTTGCTTGCCGTATGGCTGTGGCGTCACAAGCAATTCCGCGCCCCTTTCGGAATCCCATCAGCCGCGGTTGTCGCGTTGCCCTTGGTCGGCCTGCTTACTTCGATGTCTGCCGGGCCCTGGGCCCTCTTCCTCGGAGGTCTGGGGTTGCTCGTCTGGTGGCAGCGATCCCACCGGCGATGGATCGTATTGTTGCCGACGCTTGCGGCACTCGCCTGGATGGTCGGGCGTTACACTGAGCTGACCGATGGTGCGTGGATGACATCGGCTGTCGCAAGGGTCTCAGCCGAGCGAGCCGCATCACTTGAATACCGCATAGACGCCGAAACGAAGCTGCTCGGACGGGCAAAGCAGCGGCCGGTATTCGGGTGGGGAGGCTGGGGAAGAAACAGAGTCACGAATGAAGCCGGACGCGATCTTGCCGCTACCGACGGGCGCTGGATAGCCTTCATTGGCTCATTCGGACTGATGGGCCTGTCGATCTTCTACGCTTGGTGGTGTTGGCCGCTGCTGATGTGCCAGAATAGCGGTCGGTGGTTGGAGCGAGACCCGGCACTGATGGCCGTGCTCATCACTATCGGATTGCAGGCCGTCAATTTCCTCTTCAACGGCTTCCTGAGCCCGATCCTGACCGTGTTGTGTGGCGGAGCGGTTACCAGGCTCGGTTCTCTTCAGCGCGAGGCACTCGCCCGTAGGCGATGGGTGGCTGCGGGCGCCGCTGCACACGGCCCCGCGCCGTATATTGGGCAATCGCGATGATCGATGCCTCTATAGTGATAGTGAGCTACAACACGCGGGAGCTGTTGCGCGACTGCCTTATCGCGTTGGGGCCGGCATGTACGTCTCTGTCTGCCGAGATCTTCGTTGTCGACAACGCAAGCGGCGACGGCTCCGCTGACATGGTGCAGCGCGAATTTCCCGCTGCGCTGCTGATCCGTAACGAGCACAACTGCGGCTTTGCCTCCGCCAACAACGCTGCAATTGACCGAGCTTCAGGACGATATGTCGTCTTGCTCAACCCGGATACGAAGGCTGCGCCCGGCGCTATAACCGAGATGGTGCGCTTCATGGACGAGAATCCCTCCGTTGGGTACTGCGGGCCACGCCTCGCGAACGCGGACGGAACCCACCAGCCGTCGGCCCGCCGGTTCCCCACGGTGCTCAGCGCCGCGTACTGCATGCTGGGGCTGTCGCGACGGTTCCCCAACAGTCGCCATACGCTTGACCTGCATCTGTCCAACGGTGATCGGCGAGACTTCCGCGCTGACTGGCTCTGCGGCGCATGCCTGATGGTACGAAAAGACTGCATACGTCAAGTCGGTACCTTGGATGAGGGTTTCTTCATGTATTTTGAAGAGACCGATTGGTGTCGACGGATAGCAACGGCACGATGGCAGGGGCGGTATCTCGCCTCCCCCGAGGTCGTACACTTTGGTGGGCAGAGCATATGCGAGGTCGACGGCGTGGCACCGTTCTCCGGTGATCATCCCGCTCACTGGACGAGAAGCAGAAGACGCTATATGCGCCGATATTATGGAGTCGCAGGCGTCATCATCTCAGACGCCGTGCAGATAATACTCTATTCTCTGATCTGGTTGCGCCACCGGTGGAGGCCATCGGATAGCAGCCGCGCCAAGGCGCGCACCGCCGCTGCGGCGGTCCGATACTTCTTTACGTAGGGTAACTCGGCTGCCTGGGTCCTTAATCACCGAACTCGATGACATTGCCTGCGGAACATAGTGCTCCCTCTGCCGACGACCTTCCGCGCATGACCATCGTGGTAATAGGCCGCAACGAGGGGAAACGCCTTGCCACCTGTCTTGAATCCGTCTTTGCCGCTGATTATCCGCGCGATCGTATGGAGGTAATCTACGTGGATACGGATTCCACGGATGACAGTTGCGTTATCGCCGCCGACTTGGGTGCAAGGGTCGTCCGCACCCACCCGCAGAGACCGACCGCCGCTGCCGCGCGCAATGCGGGGCTGAAGGCAGCTCGCAGCGACTTAATACACTTTCTGGACGGCGACACGATCCTTGACAAATACTGGCTCAGGAAGGCCGTCGCAGCAATGCGCGATGAAGCGATCACCGCGGTGTACGGTAGACGAGATGAGCTTGCTCCAAGTGCAACCATCTACAACTTCTGGACGCATCACGACTGGTACGTGCCCCCCGGCAAAGTGGACACGTGTGGCGGCGACGTACTATGGCGTCGCAAGGCAGTGCTCGCCGCCGGCGGGTATGACCCTATGCTCATCGCCGGCGAGGAGCGCGATCTCTCCTATCGCATGATCAACTATCATGGTGCCCGCATACTCCGGCTCGACGAGCCTATGACACTGCATGACATCAATATGACGCGCTTCAGCCAGTATTGGAGGAGATGCTTCCGCTCAGGCTACGCCTACGCCCAGGTCGCCGCCCGCTACCCCGGGCTTAAACGCTGGCGTCGAACGTGCGGCAGGAACATCATGCATGCCTTGGTACTGCTTGCGGCTGTCACACTTAGCTTGGGCCTCTGGTCGGTGTGGCCTGTGGTGATATGGGCGTTGCTTGTCGTGCTAGCCGTTGCACGAGACGCAGTACGCTGCAAAGAGCAGGTGTCGTCCACGGCGGGGGCCGTTCTTTACGCCGCGCATCATTACCTCTCCAAAGCCCCTATAGTAGCAGGTCACCTCGCCTACTACCGCAGGCATTTCTTCGGCGGAGATTCCAAAGGCCTGATCGAGTATCGTGGCGACGTGCCGGAAGGTGAACCCATATCTGAGATAGCATCCGATGTGGAGCGGTAGCTGAACATGTCAGGGCTTTTTGGTTACTTTGATCCATCCAACGAGCTACCCGCAGAGGCGGCCGAGAAGATGGCCGATGCCATGGCATGCCCAGCCGATCAGTTTACGGTCATCTTACGTGGCCCAAGATTCGCAATCGGCTGCGTGAGCAAAGGCGTTTATCCCGGAGAGGGCGAGTTGTTGACCGACGACGAACGCGGACGACTTGGGCTCTTGACCGGTCGGCTGCTCACGTCGTCGCAGGACGGGTCGGCCGTCGACCCCGTTACTGCCGCCCGCAGAACGCTGCTTGAGGATCCATCGCCTGCGCGCCTCAGCAAAGCAAACGGACCCTTCGCCGCCGTCATCTGGGACGAACAACACGGACATCTCGAGTTGATCACCGATCGACACGGTATGTACCCCATTTACCTGGCTTCGTGCGGACCGGGTTGGATCTTTGCTGGGCAGCTCAAGGCTATCTTGGCAGTAAGGCAGGTTCCTCTCACGCTCAACCCCGTAGCTGTCGCCCTGATGTTGTCCATCGGTGAACTGGTCGATGACATAACGCTGCTTGATGCCGTACATTTAGCCCCTGCCGCATCGAAGATGACCTTGCGACCAGGCGGGAGTGATGTGACGTGCTACTGGCATTACGCCTTCCATCAGCTTGAGACCGACTTCAACGCCACCGCCCGGCGGCTCGGACATTCGTTGCGGGCCGCTGTGGAGCGCATTTGTTCGGACACGTCCCGAGTGGGTGTGCCCTTAAGCGGCGGCCTGGACTCGCGGGTATTGCTCGCCGCCACGCCACGCCCCACGCAAACACCCAGTTTTACGTGGGGGTCGTCCGGTTGCCGAGATCTGGCTTATGCCGCCGACATCGCCCGCGCCGTCGGCAGCCGCCATCAGGGACTTGTGTTCGACGGCGGCTACTTGAAGGAACTAGCCCCGCTGGGCACCTGGATCACTGAAGGTCAATTGCCTTGCACGGATTTCCACGTGCTGCCCTTCGTGGACCTGGTAGGGCGGAGCTGCGACATAATACTGAACGGGTATGCGGGTGATGCCGTGCTCGGTGGCCGCTTCGTCAAACGCGCCTGGTGGAACGGCGGCAGCCGGGCAGCCGCCGGAGACGCCCTCTGGAACTGGCGAAACACCTCGCTCGCTCCCGCCTACCGTTCCTCTCTCTTCGGACCTGCACTGCAAGGTTGCGGTATCACCGATGCAAAGGCCGCCTTCATCAACAGCTACGAGCGCACGCCCGGCGAGACACACATGGATGCGGCCATGGCGTTCCTGCTGGACAATCGTGTCCGGCGCTTCACGTCGTGCGGCACAAGCCTCTTGCGCTGGCGGCTCGAGTCGGATCACCCATTCTTCGATATCGACTTTTTCGACCACGCCTCGCGCTTGCCCCACGCATGGAGATATCGCCATAGAATCTACCTGCACATGCTCAAGGCCTGCTTCCCGGGCGTAGCCAAGCTCCGGTGGGATCGAACAGGCCTACCAGCCACGGCATCGCGTTCGCTCCACTACATGTCGCTCGCTGTGCACCGTCTCTCTCGATACCGCCCGTTCCAGGGCCTGTTTCGCTCAAAACGCTGCGCCGACTTTGAACGATGGATGCGCGGACCGTTGCGAGCCTATGTTGTCGATGTGCTCGAGGACCCGCGCACTCTCGACCGTGGAATCTGCGAGCCAAACACCTTACGCAAGCTTATTCGCGATCACGCCGAGTGTAACCTGGATAACAGTACCGCGTTGGGTTGCGCACTGGCAGTGGAGCTCTTTGCGCGTCTTTTTCTCGATCGTGACCCCAAACTGCTTGAACGCTGCCATGTACCGGCGCCGCGACTTCGGGTGGTCAAGCTGGAGACAGTTGCGTGACCGATTCCCACACCCAGAACGACGAACCGCGCGTTGCGCAGCAGCTCCCTTCTGCTACCATCGCCTGCACCGCGGATGAGCAGCATCCTACGCACTCGTCACAACCAAGGTATGCTCGAGGTGGCGCCCGTGAACTCATTGTTCAGGCAGCCGCACTTGGTCCCCGCCTGTTCGGCAGAACGGTGCACAAGTGGCGCAGGCTCTGCTGGGCTGCCGCCCTCCGCGCCAATGTACGTCAGGTAGGGCCGTGCGTCTATCTGTACGGCCCGGCACGATTCCTGGGTACGCGAAACGTCCACCTGGGCGGGCATGGCAACCTGTACGACAACGTGTTGTTCGAGACGATCGAGGAAGGGGTGATCGAGATCGGTGACAACTTCCGTATCAACCGGGGGTGCCTCATTAGTGCTCATCTTAGGGTGAGTGTGGGCGACGATTGTCTCATCGGCGAGTACGTCAGCATCCGTGATAACAACCACCGGTTCGACGACGCGGCAAAACCTGTGGGTGAACAGGGTTACCGTTCGGCACCGGTTTCCATCGGTGACGATGTATGGATCGGTCGCGGGGTGGCTGTGCTGCCGGGAGTGACGATCGGACAGGGTGCCGTGATCGCCGCCAATGCCGTTGTCACGAAAGACATCCCGGCGCTGGAGGTATGGGCCGGCGTACCCGCGAGATTCCTGCGTCGACGCGGCGGAGGTGACCTGCCGTGCTGAAACGCTTTGCCGGAGCCTGTCTCGCAACGGGTTGCCGGGCCGCCGGGCTGCTGAGCTTGGCGGAGCGAAGGGCTTGCACGAGAATGACAATCTTGTGCTACCACCGTGTCCTCCCGTACGAACAGAAGCTGCGATACTTCCTTCCTGAGCTCGTGGTCACTCCCACGTCGTTTCGACAGCACTGCGTTACGCTTCGGCGGCATTACGATGTTCTACCGCTCGGGCAGGCCCTGCAGGCACTTCAAGCCGCGCACGACAGGACCAAACCACTCGCGGTGGTGACGTTCGACGACGGCTATCAAGACAACTTCCGATACGCGGCGCCTGTGCTGGCCGAAACCGATGTCAAGGCGACTTTCTTTGTGATCGCGGACCTCATCGGGACGCCGATACTCCCCTGGTACGATCGAGTGGGAGCAGCAGTAAGTGAGTTGCAAAGGCAAGGCAGAGCACGCGAGGTCTTGGCTCAGTTCGGCAATACGGACGGCGCTGCGCGCTCCTTAGGCACGATGAAAAACGAGGCAGCATTGCCTCGGGAGATCGTCGCGAATGTAAAGCAGCTTGATCCCACCCGACGCAAAGCGTTCGTGGACTACGTGTGTGGTGCAATCCCCAGCGACTTCAGTCCGGTGGCGGATGATCTAATCATGGATTGGGGGCAGCTCGCTGCGCTCGCCGAGAGTGGACATGAGATCGGCTCCCATAGCAGTACACACGAAATCCTTACCCAGCTTGATGACGCGACCCTTGAGAACGAGGTAGCCGGATCACGCGCCTCCCTCGAGACTGGGCTGGGAGTCCCCGTGCGGGCCTTTTGCTATCCGAACGGCGACGTTGACGCGCGCGTGGCGCGGGCAGTAGTGTCAGCCGGATACTCCTGTGCGGTCACCGTCAGGCAAGGCACCGACGGGCCCGACGCAAACGCATATCACCTAAGGCGGTGGTTCATACATGAAGACCGCCTTGCCGGACTTTCCGGAAGATCGTCCGCCGCACGACTACGAATGCAACTCTGCGACCTCACCCGCCGACTTTCATGGAGCGGGCAAACGCGGGTGGAAACCGTGTGAAGATAGCTTACCTCACCAGCATGTATCCTGACGTGTCTCATACGTTCATCCTGCGCGAGGTGCTGGCGATGCGAGCTGCAGGCGTGCAAGTGGTAACGTTCTCCGTTCGGCGACCGAATACGCGGAACGTACTCGGGCCCGACGCTGCGCGGGAGGCCTCTGCAACTCGCTGGTTGGTGCCGCCGCCGCTTGGTCTGCTGGTCCGGGCGATGGTCTGGACAGCAGCTGCACGACCCGGTTCGACGATCCGCACCCTGCTTGACGCTGTTATGGGTGGGACAATGACTATCCGTCGCAGGACTAAGTGGCTTTGCTACTTCGCCGAGGCCGTGCTGCTCGCCTACTGGCTCACAACGGAGTCATTCGATCATCTGCACTGCCATTTTGGGAACAGTGGCTCGAGCACCGGAATGCTGGCGGCACGCTTGGCCGGTATTCCTTTTAGTGTGACGGTGCACGGTTCCGAGCTACGCGACATCGACAAGCACCGCCTGCCTGACAAGATTGCCCATGCAGCCTTTGTCGCCTGTGTAAGCAGGTTCGGAAAGTCGCAGCTCATGTTGGCGTGCAAGCCTGACCAGTGGGATAAGATCCACGTCGTACGCTGCGGCGTCTCATGCACAAATGACCGCGCACCGATCCCCCACGCGGAATCCGGTGCCATTCTTTGTGTCGCAAGGCTGTCACTGGAGAAGGGGCATTTTGTCCTGCTCGACGCCCTTGCCATCCTCCGTGAAAAGGGCATCGACGCCCGGTGCACGCTCGTCGGGGACGGGCCCATGCGCTCGGCGGTCGAAACCAGAGCCGCGCGACTGAATCTGCAGGGAATGGTGACCTTTACCGGAGCCCTCGAGCCACACCGCGTTACCGCGTTGTACCAGGCGGCCAAGGTGGTTGTTCTGGCTAGTCTTTCCGAGGGCGTTCCCGTGGTACTCATGGAGGCAATGGCCTGTAGCCGACCCGTCGTCGCAACCTGGGTTGGTGGAGTGCCGGAGCTTGTAGAGAACGGCCGAAGTGGTCTGGTTGTTCCTCCAGGAGATCCCGAGGCGCTGGCCGAAGCCTTGCGACTCGTGTTGACGGATGCTGAACTCGCCCGTCGGCTGGGGGAGAACGGCGCTCAACGTGTGCGCAACCGGTTCAACATAGAGGAAGCGGTCCATCAGTTAGCTGCTTTGTTTTCTGATCATATGGCCAACTCGGGAGCTGCATCTAGCCTGTGAACGCTGACCCGCGCTCGTTGCACAAAGTGCCGGAGCGTCCCGCAGAACCGGCGCAGTACGCCGAGGCGCTTCGTCTGTGGTGGGTTGTTCTGCCCCCTCTGGCCGCCCTGGTATGTCTGGCCTCGATAACGGCGATTGTCTCACCTGAGTTTGTGGCGCATGCGCTGTTCGCATCAGTGCTGCCCGCCAACACCGATCTTGTGCACGGGCGAGTGCTTGTGCGTAACCTGGCCGTCGCGGGACTGGTCGTCGGCGCGATGTTCCTTGTCTGGCGACTGACGCTCGGGCGGAATCGCCCGGGCGCTTTAGCGGGCTGGTTCGTACTTGCGTCAATTGTCTTGTACCTGGCCGGCTCCGTCTCACTCTGGTGGTACGTAAACGATGACGCAGCGATCACCTTCACCTTCGCCCGCAACCTGGCTGGGGGCTATGGCTTGGTGTTCAACCGTGCGGAAGCGCCCATTGAAGGGTACTCTAATCCACTTTGGCTGTTGCTCCTCGCTGGCGGACGCATCTGCGGTATGGACATCGTATGGACCGCGAAGGTCGGCGGACTCGTTCTTGGCGCGGCTTCAATAATGCTCATGGGAGTGGTTGTGTTGCGGGAACACCCGCTAAGCTGGCTTGCTCTGCCGATCGCCGCAACAACCGCCTCGTTCATCATCTGGAACAACTCCGGGCTGGAAAACGCGCTGCATGGCATGCTACTGATCGCCGTTGCCATGCTGCTGCGAAAGCCGTTGAGAATGCGATCACGTCGACTGGCCGCCTTGGTGAGCTTGCTCGTTCTGCTTGTACTCGCGAGACCGGAGGGCGTGCTCTTTGCCGCGTTCGCCGGTCTGTATGTAGCCATAACCGCATTGCGCGCGAAAGGCCCGTTCCTTCCGGCCCTGGCTGTATGGGGCGTTCCGGCCGTCGCCTTCGCTTGTCTTACCGGTTTTCGTTACTGGTACTTCGGCGATCTGCTGCCCAACACGTTCTATGCCAAGGCGTCGCAAACGAATCCGCTGAGGTTGTTCAACCCCTTTTCCGGCGGTTGGTCTTATGTTCACGGGTCTGCGGAAGCGTGCGGCTGGATTGTCGCGATGGTTCCGGTGCTCATCTTGTTTGACAGGCGCCGCCCGGCTCCTTCGTTTCTCCCCGCAGCGCTTACTCTCGTGGGCGCACAGGTGTTCTTCATCGTGAGCGTCGGGGGGGATTGGATGGCTGAGTCCCGGTTCATTTCACCAGTCGTTCCGATTGTCAGCATTATCATCGCCCTGGGCCTCGCCCGACTCTGGGACCTTCTACGCAGGGCGTGCGCTTGGAACAAAGCGGGATTCGTGATCTGCCTCGCGGTTGCGGCCTCGATCGTCGGTCCACAGGCACGACGTCTGATACTCTTCGAGCATCACCCGACGACGCCCATGGACACGGTCGCACGCATCGGACGTTACTTCGTCGACCTGGCGGCCCGCGGAGGCATAGAAGACCCGACGCTGTTGCATCATGACGCCGGAGGCACGACCTATGTCGCAAACATCCGCTTGATTGATTTGGGGGGACTGTGCGACCGAACCGTGGCCAAGCACTGGCACGAACCGGAGATAATCCGACATTACCTGTTTGAGCAGCGCCGCCCAACGTTCATCTACAGCTCAGCGACCTTCGCAGATCGCATCGGGCTGCAGGATTTCCCGGAATTCCACAGCGACTATGTCGCCCTGCCGCCGGCGACCGATGAGGCGCTGAAGGGGGATGTCAGACGTGTCCGCCGTGACGCCTACGACCGAATCTTCGCCCGCCACAAGTAAATGCCCGGGTCACATGCGCGCAATAAAGTATGCGGTCGTCTCTCCGGTTCGCAACGAAGCGAGGTACCTCCAAACGACCATAGACTGCATGGTATCGCAGACCGTGCGACCGGAGCTTTGGATCATAGTCGACGACGGATCATCTGATGCTACCCCCGACATCATATCGCAGGCTGCCGAGACGTACGATTGGATAAGGGGACTTCATCTGCGGGACCGCGGTGTGCGGAAAGTCGGCGCCGGCGTCGTCGAAGCGTTCAATGCGGGGTTAAGGCAGTTCGATCTCGCCGCCTTCGATTATGTATGCAAGTTTGACGGTGACCTCGAGTTCGGCTCGACATACTTCGAGCGACTCTTCGACAAGTTCGAGGCGGACCCGTGTCTGGGAACCGCGAGCGGAAAGTCCTGGATCCGCGTTGGGCAAAAGCTCGTGCCCGAGCGCACCGGGGACGATTTCTCGCAGGGGCAGACCAAGCTCTACCGCGTTGCCTGCTTCAAGGCGATAGGCGGTTTCGTGAGTGAGGTCATGTGGGACGGGATAGACTGTCACCGGTGCCGAATGTTGGGCTGGAAAGCACGAAGCTTCAGGGATGAGGAGCTGCGCTTCATCCATCTTAGGCCAATGGGCTCCTCTTTCAAGAGCGTTTTCCACGGGCGGTCGCGCTGGGGGCGCGGACAGTACTTCATGGGAACACATTGGCTCTACGCGCTGGCGATTGCCGGGTATCGAATGCTGGAGCGCCCGTTCGTCCTGGGTGGTTTGTCCATCCTCTGGGGTTATTCTTCTGCCGCACTTGCCGGCATGAAACAATACGACGACGTTGCGTTTCGCAGGCATCTGCGAACATGGCAACTCACGAGACTCAGGTTGTTGTGACGGTGTCGCTGGGACACGCCAGATCGGAAACCGAGCACCGGCGACCCGAGCCCGTCGACCTGCTCGGTATGCCAGTGCATCCGGTAGGATTCGAGCAAGCCGTCAGACTGTTGCTCGACCTCGCCCGCGGAGATCGTCCCGCGTACGTCGTGACAGCCAATGTTGATCACCTGGTTCGCTTCTCTCGCTGTGCGCAAGTCCGAGATCTCTACACACAGGCGGACCTGGTGCTTGCAGACGGAATGCCCCTGGTGTGGGCCTCGAGACTTCTTAACGTACCGCTTCCCGAACGCGTGTCCGGGTCCGATCTGTTCCCCCGTTTGTGTGCCGAGGCCGCCGAACACTGCCTGTCCGTGTTCCTCCTGGGCGGTGCGCCGGGGACAGCCAAGCAGGCCGTCAACGCGATGACGCGGCGCCATCCCAAGTTGCGCGTGGTCGGTACGTATTGCCCGGATTATGGGTTCGAGCACGACGCCGTCGAATCCGCCCGGGTTATCGATGTCATCCGGGAGGCTGAACCAGATATTCTATTTGTCGGATTAGGTTCGCCGAAACAGGAGCGCTGGATTCTGGCCAATCGCGACGCGTGCGGCGCCAGGCTGAACATCGGCGTCGGTATCAGCTTCAGTTTCGTTTGTGGGGCCGTCACTCGAGCACCACGCTGGATGCGGAGCAGTGGCCTTGAATGGCTCCATCGATTGGTACAAGAGCCCGGGCGACTATGGAAACGCTATCTCGTGCAAGATCTATCTTTCTTCCCGCTGGTCGCGCGAGAGCTCCTCAGGAAACCGTTTACTCAACGCCGTGCTCGGCGTTCCGCTGCAGAGCCGCCGCTTCCCTTGCCGTCTGACGGTCGGCACGGGAGGCTGTTCCATTCGAAGGGCCCGAGGCCCTAACACGATGATGCGCCCAGCTCGTCGCTCAACGCTGCTATACGCGTGTGTTGCCGTCGTCCTGCTCACGACGTTGGTACGCATTGCTCCGCTGCTCGAGGGGGGCCTGCGGTTGCAGCGACAGTGCATATCGGAAGACGGCTACCTGATGCTGACCGTCGCGCGGAACTTGGCGCTTGGCAGAGGGTTCTCCGTCTCCGATGGGCTGATTCCGTCAAACGGGTCGCAGCCGCTGGCTACACTGCTCTATGCGCTTTGTTTCATCTGCGCGAGCGGTGACAAGCTGCTAGGGCTCTATCCGGTGGTAGGACTGCAGATCGTCGTAAGCATCCTCGCCGCTGCGATACTCTTCGTATACGTTCGGAAGCATCTGTACCGCGGGCACGGCGCAACCACTGTAGCCATCCTGTCCGCCTGTCTGTGGTATGCAAGTCCTACCTCGGTGCTGCACACGCAGAACGGTCTTGAGACGGGCCTCTACGTACTGCTAATTCTGATGACCCTCTTACTCTATGACATCGCCACGCCGCGTCTTCGAGCCGGTCTATGCCTCCGCTGGTGCCTTGCACTCGGTGTTGCGCTCGGGATCACTTTTCTCGCGCGCAACGATGCCTGCCTGCTGGTTGGTGCGACCTTGGCGACGCATCTGATTCTGGGCTACCGGTACAACCGACTTCGGCAGGCGCTGGTGCAGGCCGTGCTTATTGGAGCGACGAGCATAGCAATGGCGTCACCATGGCTCTGGTTCAACCTGACGAAGTTCGGTCACATCGTACCGATAAGTGGGCGGGCCGAGGCGCTTAATGTGGAGTTCGCCTCCAATCTCCTCCCGGCGTGCGTAGCTGTCATCGAGAACTCACTTTTGGTGGCCCGTATCCCGGGTCTCGTGGAGCACCATGCCGTGACTTCGGCAGCGTCCGTTCTGCTTGTTCTTCTGGGGCTGATCGCGGCATGCGCCTGGCGCCATTGGCTGGCTGCACGGTTTACAGGGGGGATGGCCATCCTAGCGTGCTTCGTCGCCGCCTTATTCGCATACTACGCGCTCTTTTTTGGGATGCCTAGTTTTCTCGGGCGCTACTTCTTCCCGATCACGATACTATGCGCTGTCATTGCTAGCGCTGTGTTCTCCACTGTCGCCTCGGCAACACGGGATCACCCACATAGAGCGTTGGTCGCTGTAGGTGCCATTGCTGCCGCAGTACTATGCTGCGGGTCCGACCTGCGCATATACCTCAAGGGCGAGGAACATTTGCATTCCCAAGTCGTCGACTGGGTCGCAGCCAACGTCCCACAGGATACTTGGGTCGCCGGCGTACAGACCGGTACGCTGGGGTATTACCACGACCGCACGATCAACCTCGACGGCAAGGTGGACCCCTTCGCATTAGCAGCGCGGCGGGACGGCCGCACACACGAGTACCTTTTTGGACGAAATGTGGAGTATATAGTAGACTGGGCGGGTATCGCCGAATGGGCTCAACGCCCGGAGTTCGCCCGAGACTGGCGACTTATCCTCAATGACCAGGATCTCAATCTCGCGGTGTTCCAACTGAAGGCCTCAGCGAAGCAGTCGCGCCGCCCCGAGATACCGGAGACTATAGCCGAGTGAGCGACGCCCAACGCCCGGAGTCAGTTATAGCTGGCAAGGTAGCCCCTGTGCGCCCAATGGCCGTTCTCATCGTCTTGACGCTGGCCCTGATAACCTTTGCAACGAGATGGTTGTTGCGCTGTGACTATCTGCTGCAGTGGGATACTCTCCAAAGTGCCGCTGCCATTTCATACTACGATGTCTCTTTGCAGTTACCACATCCGCCCGGCGCGCCAGTGTACGCAGCGCTACTCCGGATAATCGGGCTGGTGGTCGCGAATCCCCATGAGGCTGTCCTTTTGACCTCGAGCCTGGCTGACGGGGTGGCCGCTGCACTGATCTTCACCGTAGGCAGCCTTGCAATCTCGATGCGCGCGGGCCTGTTGTCCTCACTACTGTACCTTCTTTCTCCTCTGGCGTGTCACTCGGCGACGATCGGGCTTACCTTTGGGCTTGATGTAAGTCTAGGTGGAGCGGTCGCGTTGACTGCCGTCCTGATGAGGCAAAGACCAACGCGCGTCAAGGCGATGCTATTGGGTATCGTCGTAGCCTTGGCACTCGGAGCGAGATACAATCCCAACTGGGCCAGCATGGCATTGGTGCCGTTGGCGGTGTACGGGCTGCGGTACGGTACGGGAAGACACTGCGTGGTGTTCCTTTGCAGTGTTGCCCTGGTCGTTGCCCTATGGGCTTTGCCTGTGGTCCTCAGTCACACCGGCGGGCAAGGCTACATCGCCACAGTCGCAGATTCCTTCTACCGCTACAGTTGGAACCCCTCTGCAGCAAGCGTCGCCCTCGCTGACGGAGTCGGCGCCGGCGCGAAGACTTGGATGGCAAGTCTGGCAAAGTACCTGACGTACGTAGCGAAGGCCCTCGGTGCCGCGCTGCTCTTGCTACCCTTCTCGCTTGTACCTCCACGGGCACGGTTTGCGTTCCGGGAACATATGCCCTGGGGGCTCGTTGCGGTTTGGGTCCTTCCAGCGGTGTTGGCTACAGCCTTTGGCAACAACCATATGAACGAGTACCTAGCCGTCTCGTTCCCTCCTCTGACCATGGTGGCTTCGATCGGTGTGCTCCGCGCCGCCGGCCTGACCCGATCGCTTCTAGTCCCTCTCAGGATTCCGCGGTTTCGCGGGGAGGACAGGCTCGAAGGCGCGTTTGCTGTGTCGCATGTCATTGTGCTCGCTATCGTTGACCTGACACTGCTTATCCTGCTCGTATCGCTTGACGCAAGTCATTCGCGCAGCATGAACGGTCGTGTACTTACATCGATGCGCGCGCAGCTTCGCAAACCTGGCGAACCGTTCCGTCATGGAGAGCAGGCCCTTCACTTCCTGCATGCCGTCGAAACCGGCTGCAAGGACGACAAGGCGCTCGTTCTCGCGAAGAACCGGTACGAGTTCCTCGTCCTTTCCCTCTACGCGCCGCAGTATGTGTCATTACATGTGGCTGTCGAAAACGACCGTTGCCTCGCACAGTTCTCGACGAACCACCAGTACAAAACGCAAGTGTTCACTACGGACACGAGCCTCCCGCTGCCGGCGGACCTCGAGGTCTTCTACGCGCCCGACCACCTCGCGGGAAGCGAGCTAAAGCTCCCTGAGACCATGCGCGAAACACTTGCTACGCCCCATGAGGCGGTCGCCTTAGGCGAGACCCATGCATACAATGTCAGCGGTGACCAGCTCAGGTTGCGATGGTCGGGCGATTCATTTCTGCTGTTGGCCACACGCCTCAGCGGAGATGTCGAGACGGCGCACACGGCAGCGGCCCGCACCGTGGTGCCACGTGGAGACGAATGATGCTGGATGAAATCACGCGGCGCGCGTTTATCGCACACACCGCACGCTGCTGCGGCTCGACGTTCATTGCTGCGTATGGAACTGCGGCGCTGTCCGGCTGTAGCAGGAGCGCGAGCACAGAGCCACTGCCTTCCGTTATTCGGCGGGTCAAGGCCATGCACGCCGACCTGCGCGGACTGCCGCGGCCGTCACGGCATGCTGGAGCACGTCGCAG
>JBHHXS010000034.1:0-18755 GCA_046757145.1 Phycisphaerae bacterium
TCAAGCGAAGAACCTGACGATGCGAGCAACAAGCCCGACGATACCGCTGAGAAGGAAAAGGAGGACAAGAAGGAAAACAAGGAGACGCGCATCGACCTGGCGGACATCGAGAGACGCGTCATCGCGATCGAAGGCATAAAACCCGGCAACTACTTCAGGCTGGAAGCCACAAAAAAGGGCTTCATGTACTTGAAAAAGAACGAACTCGAATTCGAGAAGTATCAAACCGTCACCGATCACACGAAGGGAAAACTCGATCTATACGACTACGACCTTGAGGAAAAGAAAACACGTAAACTGCTTTCCGGCATCGCCAATTACCACGTTTCTGCAGATGGCAAGAAGCTCGTCTATCGTGCAGGACAGAAATACGCCGTCGTCGAAGTCGGCGTAGAGCCCGGTGCGGACGATGGAATCGTGAATCTGGATAACGTTCGCATTACGGTCGAGCGCGACAAGGAGTACCTCCAGATCTTCGAGGAGGCGTGGCGCGTGCAGCGTGACTGGTTCTACGACCCCGGGATGCACGGGGTGGATTGGGCGGCGATGCGGGAGAAGTATAGGAAGTTCGTCCCGTCGTGCGGCAACCGGAGCGACTTGAATTACCTGATCGGAGAGATGATAGCTGAGCTTAACATCGGGCATACCTACGTCTTCGGCGGTGACATGCAGGACAACGCCAGAACCGTGGATACGGGTTATCTCGGGGCGACATGGGAAGCGCCGCCGGGATCCAGGTATTATCGCATCGCTCACATCTTTCCCGGCACACCGGGGGATGAAAAGCAACGTTCGCCGCTGGCCGAACCGGGATGCCCGGTAAAGGTGGGCGACTACCTGATCGCAATCGACGGGGCGGAGGTCACCACCACGGACAATGTCTTCGAGTACCTCCAGAACAAATCCGAGACGGTTGTGACGGTGACCTACAACGACAAACCTACACGCGAGAACGCAAAGACCTATCGGGCCAAGACCATAAGCAACGAACGGCCTATTCGTTATCGCGAGTGGGTGACAAAAAACCGTGAGTTCGTCGACCGGGCCACCGGAGGCGCTGTCGGATACGTGCACATCCCCGATATGATGAGGCCAGGTCTTGTGGAATTCACGAAAGTCTTCTTCCCGCAACACTACAAGAGGGGCTTCATAATCGATGCGCGATACAACGGCGGCGGGTTCACCGCGCACATGCTGATCGACCGTCTCGAGCGGCAGTTGCTCGGATTCACCCAGCCACGCGAGGGCAGAATGCTCCACGAGCCCGAGCGCTGCTTCTACGGCCACTTGGTCGTGCTGGTCAACGAAGACACAGGCTCAGCGGGCGAATGGTTTGCGGAAGGAGTCAAGAGACGAAAGCTCGCGCCCATCATTGGCATGCGCACCTGGGGCGGTGCCGTTGGCATTGAGCTGCATCAGCCGCTGGTCGACGGTGGGGCGACCACTCCGCCGCAGTTCGCCCCCTACAGCCTCGAGCGCACGTGGATAATCGAAGGGCACGGTGTCGATCCGGATATCGAGGTTCAGAACATGCCGGGCGACGTGCTGCGCGGAGAGGACAGTCAACTGTCCGTCGGCATCGAGTACGTGTTAAAGCGCCTTGCGGAGGATCCGAAGGAGGTTCCCCTGCCTCCTCCGTACCCGGACAAGAGCAAGCAATAGGCCGGAGTTTCGATCCGCTATAATCCTCGGACGGACTGAGGAGCCGGACAATGCCTTCCAAGGGACGGGTCGAGAGAGACAGCATGGGCAAGATGACCGTACCGGAGGGTGCGTATTGGGGGGCCCAGACCCAGCGTGCGGTAGAGAACTTTCCGATCAGCGGCTATCGCTTCGGACGGCGTTTCGTCCGTGCGCTTGCGCTTGTCAAGCGGTCGGCAGCGCAGGTGAACCGCGATCTAGGCCGGCTGGACCCCCGACTGGCAGACTTGATCGTACGCGCGGCCCAGGAGGTCATCGACGGTAAGCTGGACGACCATTTCGTCGTCGACGTTTTTCAGACCGGGTCGGGTACCAGCACAAACATGAACGCCAACGAGGTGATCAGCAACCGGGCTATCGAACTGGACGGTGGGACAATCGGGACGCGAGATCCCATCCACCCCAACAATCACGTGAACATGGGCCAATCGTCGAACGACGTGATCCCGACGGCTATCCACGTGGCAGTGGCTGAAGCGATCAAGGACGACCTGACTCCGTCCCTCGAGCATCTCGAGCAGACGCTTGCGCGACGGGCTGCCGCCTTCGATAAGATCGTCAAGGTAGGACGCACGCACCTTCAGGACGCGACCCCGGTGCGTCTCGGGCAGGAGTTTCGCGGGTACGCCCGCCAGGCGGAGCTCGCTCGTGCACGTGCGGGGCGGGCCATCAAGGCGCTGCGGGAGTTACCCATCGGCGGAACTGCCGTTGGGACCGGCATCAACACCCACCCGGAGTTCGGCCGGCACATGTGCGATGCGCTCAGTCGCGCCACGGGGATCGAGTTCGTCGAGGCGAAGGACCATTTTGAGGCTCAGGCTGCTAAGGACGCCGTTTGCGACGTCAGCGGGCAAATACGCACGATTGCGGTCAGCCTCGCCAAGATTGCCAGCGACATTCGCATGCTCGCCAGCGGGCCTCGATGCGCTATCGGTGAGATTGCACTCCCTCCGACACAGCCCGGCAGCAGCATCATGCCAGGCAAGGTCAATCCGGTGATGTCGGAAATGCTGATCCAAGTAGCGGCCCAGGTCATCGGGAATGACACGGCTATCACCCATGCCTGTCGTGAGAGTCACTTTGAGCTGAATGTCGCCATGCCGGTAATGACGCACAATCTGCTGGAATCAGTTCGCTTGCTGAGCAATGCTACCCGCGTCTTTTCCGACCGCTGTATAGCTGGGATCGAAGCCAACGAACAGCGGTGTGAGGAACTAATAGAGCAGTCCCTGGGCATGTGTACCAGCTTGGCACCGTTGATCGGATACGACAAGGCAGCCGCCATCGCCAGGGAAGCCTACGACACAGGAAAGACGGTTCGCCAGGTCGCTGCAAAGCTCGGTGTTCTGCCCGACAACGAGCTGGACAGAATCCTCGATCCAGAATCCATGACCGAACCGAGCTGACATCCGACCTCGCGATCAGATCACAGAGTCAACCACGGGAAGGTGGGACGCCTGTCGATCGGCGCCGCAGCGTCTTCTCGCATGATCTTGTCGGGCGTGTCGGCCCGGAGCTTGGTGGACGTTCTGCCCCAAGCACTGTGCCGGGCGCTTGCCCCGGTTCTCAATCCAGCAAGGGCCCGCACGCGCTTTGCCCTGCGCCCCGGAGCGGCGGTCAAATCGTAGGCTGGCGCATACCTTCGGGGCCGTTTATGTCCGTGGTAACAACTAGATTGTCGAACAACGTTGGGGTCTTTGGCCTCTCACAGCGTTGTTTATGATACGCAGCACTATGCAGCCGCACGCTCCGTAAGATCCGCAACGCGGAGCCCGCCCGCGGTGATCTCGACGGCGACGAACGCCGATCGGTAGATGCGCTCCTCGCGGGCTGACCTGTCCATGTGCCAGAAGTTCACGCGAAAGTAGCTCGACAATTCCGCTGCCCAAAGAGGGCGAATGTCCAGAGCGTCGGGGTCCTCATAGAACGATTCTGCAATAGCCTCACGGTATCCCGCCGAGAGCTGCATGGACTCCTCACACGCGACGCTCTCGCCATAATCTGCAGTATCAGATGCCATCGTCACGTCCTCTCTCTTAAACTCACCGTCAATTCTGCCACCCACCACCCTGGCGGGCCTTCACGTGAGTTATCGAGGGCAGAGGCGGATCGTTGCCAGGGCGGGCGTAGACGAAGGGTGAAATGCTGTGGCACCTGGTGGTGACGTCAGGTATTGCTCCCGGCGTCGTCCGGAGCGTCCTTGTGCTTGTTTCGCTTCTTCTCGCGGCGTTCCTTCATTGCTGCAGCCGCCTTCGCCCAGAGCGCATAGGCCTCTTTCCGATCACCGCGCTTGAAGGCGATGGCCGCATTCACTTTCATCCGACGAAACGTTTTTGTTGGCCTCGGCATATTCTAGCTCACTTGGACTTTGCTGTTGTTTTGCCCGGGGGGCACCAGCCTGCCATTATACCACCCCTGTCGCGTGCTGCCAGTTGCTCGGACGTGCTCGCTCGACGGGCGCGTTCCAATGCAACCGACGGCTACACAAACCGCCTATGGAGGGGCGGCGCCAAGCATGAACGTCCCGAGGTCTGCCAGATCGACGTCTCCGTCGGAGTCACCGTCGAGGATAGCACAGCACGCGTCAGCGTAAAGCAGCGGTTTGCACGGCGGCTGGGTACAAGGTCCCGTAATGCAGGGCGTACCGCTGCTGTAATCCATCAACGTCCGACGCCCGTCTCCGTCAATGTCACCGGGTTCTTCACAGTAGTCAGGGATCAGGTTGCCGTTGCAATCCGGACTGCCGACGGTCTGGTATGTCACGTTAACGCTTATATACGCACTGAGGCCGCACGTCGGCCGGTCAACCGCTGGAGACGGAATCATTCTGATGACGGCTGCTCCATCCCCGACGATGCGTTTGAACTCGCCTGCCGGGACGACGAGCACTGCGCTGTCAGCAGGGTCCGAACAATCCGAAGCGCCGTCCACGAAGATATCACCCTCAGGCAGCAAGTTGTTGTTGAGCGTAATGCTGACATACTCGTCCTGCGCTCCCAGGTCGGCCGATGCCGCGAAGGAGAGAACCACGTCAGAGGCAGCCGGCGGCGGAGCGCTGATCGTGTAGCTCTGCCACGAGCCGAAATAAAGGGGCGCCAATTCCTGAGAACGCGCGACGAACTGCCCCGCGAGCTCACACGTATCGGGAAAACCGCTTGCATCACAGTCAGGGTCGCACTCATCCGGGATACTGTTGAGGTCGCAGTCCCTGCTGACGCCGTCGGCGATGTCGATCAGGTCATCCTGTCCGTTGGAATTGCAGTCCAAAGGCACGTGAGTCCCGGCGTGATCCACGAGGAAGCCGACCACAGAGCGAGTGACTCGCGTAGCAAAGCCGTAGTCGATGTAGTCAGGTGTGTCCACACTGTCGGTATACTGGTGATAGTTGGGGTTGCCCCAGTCCTCGATCAGCAGGCACGATGGAATGCCCGCCCACTGGAACGGGGCCTGATCACTGGCGTTGGATTGCTCGTGCAACTCATAGGTTAGGCCCTCTCCATAGGTTGTCACCGCCTCTGCTACGTCGGCGCGCATGGCACCGAATAACGCCGAGGCGTGAATCTCCACGCGGTTGGTTCCCTTGTTGTAGGCGACCATATCGGCTGAGATCATTCCCAAAATGTTGTCATTGCTGTGAGCTGCAACATACCCCTTGCTTCCATGCAGGCCCTGCTCCTCGCGGTCAAATGCGACAAATCGGATGGTGTAGTCCGAATCGTAATCAACGAGGACGCGAGCGGCTTCCAGCACGAGTGCCACCCCACTGGCGTTGTCGTCGGCTCCCGGATTGTCCACCGAATCGTAGTGCGCTCCGATAATGTATTCTAAGTCGGGACGAAGGACACCGCGCAGCGTTCCAACGACGTTGTAGTACGGTTGGTCGCCGCAAACGTCCGCGGCGCAGAGAAACGGCTCCAGCGTGACGGTAAGACCGTAGCTTTCCATCTCGGCGACGATGTTATTACGTGCTAGATCGTGTTGGGGATGAAAGCCGCGGCTGTTGTTGACGTGCGTGTATAGCAGGTCGTCGAGGATGTGGCGATAGTTGTCTTGCGACACTCTTGCAGCTGCGGCTTCCCCCTTCGGGGATGCACCCGCATTCGAGATCAAGGTGAGCGTTAAGCTAGCAGCTAAAACCAACGCGCGCTGGTGCACACCCTGCCTAACGAATGTCACCTCAGAAACCCCGTATGCCAACGGCACGACATGTCCGCCGTCACCGCCCCACGATGCACTGCCCAAACACCGAGCAGTCAAACTCTACGATGAGAGCGTACCCACTGGTGTGCCGATCTCCAGTCCCGGCGTAATATTATACCGCAGGTACGAGGAATCGCAAGTCGGCCGCTCACGTGCGTGCTGCAGCGAAGCAGCGCGGCGCGCCGGAGCATCATTAAAGACGAGTCGACCGGGCGTCCGCCGACGAAAGCAGATTCGTTCTAAATGGCCTCCGTGCACGGCCACGCACCGTGTCCCCGAGCCGGCGCGCATCGATGCCACTCGATTGGCAGCTGATGTCGTCGCATTCGCCGGGCGGTCGTGCAGGCGGCTAATGCATTAACCCCGCGCTTAGGCGTGGCCTTGAGGCCCTGCTTGGGGTCACGTTCGTAGCGCCGGGCCCCGCGCAGTGATTCAGGTTTTGCCTGTGACGACGGCGACGTCCTTGCCGCGCCCGATGTTGACCAGCTTGCCGGCGACTACATCCGCGAATTGGTAACGCCTCGCCTCGCTGCCTACGGGACCGCAGTACACGACATCGACGACGATCAACGACTCCTTCTGCACCACGGGGCGAAAGCCTAGCCAGTCAATCCCCTGCACCTCCTCGTAGGGTCTGCCGATGACCTGCTCGCGCACTCGCTGCAACGCCGTTTTCGTGTCAATGTCTCCGAAGAACGCCCCGGCTTCCGACAATTTTCGTCGGCTCCCCGCGCCCGACCCCACAGCTAGTGGTAGTACTTGGCCATCGTATTGATAGCCGCGAGAAGCGCATCCGCAGCGGCGGGGTCGGCACTCTGCTTGGCTTTCATCGCAGCTACAATCACCGCATGATGGTCAGCCAGCCTCGCCAAGTACGCGTCGTACCCTTCGCCGCCGCGTGCCGCCGGCTTCACCCTTTGTGCAAGGAAATAGTCAGCCACGACTTCGATCACATGTGATGCATGCTCTTCTTTTGTCGCAACCCAGCGGGCGGCCTGGTTGAATGCCTGTGCCTCATGGCTGCCCGCTAGCTCGTTGATCTGCGTGATTGCCTTGGTGATAGTTGTGTGATCTTCCTTTAGCTGCTTGATGCGGGCAGCGTCATCATAGATGCCGCACGGTACCTGACAGTGCCCAGCAGTCTGCCGCGCGCCTGCGCCCCATAAGGTGATCGTCGCTAACGTCATCAACACTGCCGGCGAGAACCGGCTTAGACAGTTTCTTCTCATGGTAAACTCCGCTCTTGTCTCATATCCTTGTGATTCTGCGCTGCCAGACGACTACTGCGTACACCCGGCGCGCCACCTGGAACATACCGCCGTCGCACAAGGGCTCCGCATGCGACGCATGTCCTGCTTCGAGTACAAGATTGCCCTTGCAAGCCCTCGACCGTGATTCTTGAACCCTGGGGCAGAATGTCAAGGGTTTCGGTATAATCAGCCGTGGATCGTCAACGGCCAGCATGCCGACGCGATCCAGAAGCTGCGTCAATCCGCGGACCGGACGCTATTTACGTGCGGGTTGGGCGTCGACGGCGTGCTCCGCGGTGGGGTCAATCTGCAGGTAACCTCTCAGAAAGTGCACCCCGAGGTAGAAGGGGATCGTGTCTGCAGCGGCGACGCACACCTTGAACAGGTAATTGCAGCCCACAAGGGCAAGCATTGCTGAGAGAGTCTTCTCACCGCTGGCAAACTGATGCCAGAACACGATGAAGATCACCGCGGTCGCGTCGACCAGCTGCGAGACCATTGTGGACCCGTTGTTGCGCAGCCACAAGTGACGTCCCTTTGTCAGCCGCTTCCAGAAATGAAATAGGAACACGTCGCAGAACTGGGCGGCCAGATAAGCGACCATGGACGCAGCCACCGTCGCTCGCGTGCACCGGTAGATGATCTCAAACAAATCCATCTGTGAAACGGCATCACTCCCGAAGAAGGCGATCGGCGCGGCGAACCTCAAGGTCTGCCATGGTGGGGGCGTCCACGACGACTCTGGCTGCCACGCCGGACGAGCCGCTTCGGTCATCTCCGGGAGCTGGTGTCCAAGCCACAGGAACGCCAGCACGAACACGTTCAGCAAAAAGCCAACGAAGACGACGAAACTCGCACGGCGGCGCCCGTAGAACTCGCTGACGAAATCAGTGCAGAGGAAGGTGAGCGGATAAGGCAGAACGCCCACGGCCAGCGCCAGCGGGCCGATATGCACAAACCGGGTGATCCCCAGGATATTGAGCATCGTCATCGACCCGAGGAAGCCCCCCGCGAAGAGCAGGAAAACGCGCTCGCGGCGTTCCTGAAGAGAGAAGTCTCGATCCACCGGGGCGATTGCTGGCTGCGACATCGGCTGGGGAGCGTACGTCGTCGCTGTCGCGGCGTCAAATCACGCTCGCCCTCAAGCTTGCCTGCCGATCGCTACTTTGTTACCATTTTTCGCCGCAATGCGGGGCGAACGTGGGAAGCGACTTCGGGAGCATTCTGCGAAGGGAGACAAACGTGAGGTTCGACACAAAGGTCGTGCGGGCAGCGATCAAACCGGATCCAACCACGGGCTCGATAGTCCCGCCCTTGTACCAGACTGCCACCTACGTCTTGGAACAGGTGGGGCAGGACAAGGGGTTCGATTACACGCGATCTGCCAACCCGACACGACAGGTTCTGGAGGAGCACCTGGCGGCCATCGACGGGGGCAAGTACGGCGTCTGCTTCGCGAGCGGCATGGCAGCCGTCGATGCCTGCCTGAAGCTGTTAAAGGCTGGTGACCATGTGGTCTGCTCCGACGACGTATATGGAGGCGTGTCCCGCCATTTCAACAACATACTCACCAGAAGCGGTTTTACGTTCTCCTACGTGGACACCTCGAAGCCGGCCAACGTGAAAGAGGCGATTCGCCCACAGACTAAGATGCTCTGGGTGGAGACTCCGACGAATCCTCTGCTGAAAGTGACCGACCTGGCAGCAATGGCGAGAATCGCCAAGGAGCACGACCTGTTCTACGGTGTTGACTCCACCTTCGCCACGCCGGTGTTTCTGCGGCCACTTGAGTTCGGCGCCGATATCGTAATCCACAGCACCACGAAGTACCTGAGCGGACACAATCAGCTGATAGGCGGGATCGTGATCACCAACCGCGAGGACATATTCCAGGAGATGAAATTCGTCCAGAAGACCATCGGCGCCGTCCCCAGCCCGTTCGACTGCTGGCTGACGATGCTAGGTGTGAAAACGCTCCATCTGAGAATGCAAAGACATGCCTGCAACGCGCAGGCGGTGGCGGAGTTCTTGGAGGCACATCCCAAGGTCGAGAAGGTCACCTATCCCGGCCTACCCTCACACCCGCAGTACGACACGGCAAAGGCGCAGATGGACGGTTTCAGCGGAATGATCTCCTTCGAGCTGGTGGGGGGACTGGCGGCGGGCAGAACCGTGATGAACGGCGTCAGGCTCTGCGCCCTGGCGGAGAGCCTCGGTGCCGTGGAGACAATGATTACACACCCGGCTACGATGACCCATGCCGAAGTGCCCAAAGCGGAACGCGATGCCAGAGGCCTGACCGATGGATTGGTGCGTATATCCGTCGGGATCGAAGACTCACGCGACATCATCGCCGATCTGGAGCAGGCACTTGCGAAGGTCTGAGTCAGCCCTTCTGCGCAGCGGGGCGATCCTGCGACAGCCCGGCATCGCGCGGTTGCTCAAGCATCGCACGCCTTTCCGCACAGCCGTTCTCTATGAGCTGCATCCCATCTCGGATGGCGCCGGTGAATGATTGGCGCTGTGCCGTATGGATCCGGGCAACGGCACGCAGCCTCGCCCCTATTCTCACCGAGAAGAAACATGAGGTTATCCCTACCGATGCACATACGAAAAAGACGCCCGTAATTGAACCCCCGGAGACTCGCCACCGGTTCTGGGACGCCTTCTTCTCTGCGCGTTGGCTTTGGCTGGGCTTGACACGTGAGCTTCTATGTTCGCATGATGTCGAGTCTATGAGCTCACCGTCGCGCAAAGGCCGGGGCAAAAAGGAACGCAAAGTCCGCGTCGATCTGCGTCGCAATCGCGCCCGGCCCCGGCGGGCTCACGACTGGACACGCCTGGCCCGTGAGGCATTGGGGCATGAGTTCGACTCCCAGCACTCTGAAAGCATCACCGCAAAGGGCGAGCTGTCCCGCAAGCGAACGGTGATTGTGGGCGGCGAGCAGGACGGCACCGAGGGGCTGGTTCACTGCGGAACGGTCGTCGCAATGCGCGGCTTGTATGCCAGCGTCGACGACGGCGGCCGGCTCTGGACGTGCACGGTGTGCAGGCTACTGCGCACCCGCGCGATTGAAGAGAGACATCCTGTGACGGTGGGAGACCGCGTGCGCTTCCGCGTCGCTGCACGGGCGGACGGCGTCGAGAAAGAGGGCGTGATCGAGTCCGTTGAAAAGCGCCGAGGGCAACTGCGCCGACGCGTCGGCAGGCGTACTCAGTGTATCGTCGCCAACATCGATCAGGCTGTAATCGTGAGCTCAGCCGCAGATCCTCCTCCAAAAGCACACCTGATAGACCGCTACATCGTTGCTGGCCTGGCGGGTCAGATCAGCCCGGTGATCTGCATGAACAAGGTCGACCTCGATGTGGACGGTTCAGGAGCTGCAATCCTCGAACGTTACGCACGCCTTGGGTACGCTTCCTTGTGTACGAGCGTGGTGACCAAAGAGCATATCGACGTGCTGCACGACCTACTGGCCGGTAGGGTCAGTGTCCTGGTCGGTCAGAGCGGGGTGGGGAAGAGCTCACTGTTAAACACCATGCAGCCGGGTTTGAGGCTTCGCACAGGCGAGATCACACGGCAAGTGCAGAAGGGAAGGCACACGACCTCCACCGCTGTCATGCTGCGACTCGATCGCGGCGGGTATGTCGTCGACACGCCGGGCATCCGCTCGTTCGATGTCTCCGTGGTCGCTCGACACGAGTTCGAGGCGTACTTTGCCGAGTTCCGTGACTGTCTAGCTCGCTGCAGATTCCCGGATTGCACACACATCCACGAGGACGACTGCGCGGTGAAGCAGGCCGTCGCGGACGGTGGAATACACCCGGAACGCTACGAGAGCTACGTCCGCCTGTTCGAAGACCGCCGGCGCTAGGTGTGGGTGCTTCTTCGCCTATCGGAGACCGGCGCGTGTCCGGGACCGCGCGCCGGGCAGAGAGAGTATGAGTCCGGCTGACTTCGTACGGAAGCGGGATTTACGGTTGCGGGCGCCTGTCTATCGTGTTATGATGGTGCACACTACGGTACGTTGCCGGGGGCACGTATCAGGAGGGGCGTGCATGCTCAGGTTCGCTGGCAGCTTGGCCCGCCGGACGCACGCGTTGGGCGTTGCCGTGGTGTTTGTGTCTACGTCCCCGATGGCCTTCGCCCAGAACCCGAGCCTGTGCATTTCTGCGGACCAGAGCTGCCTGGCCCTTGGCGGGCTGACTGTCAGGATTGAGCTCACTCCGGGAAGCGCCACGATTGTGGGCGGTCAGTTCTCGGTTCGCTACAACGCCCAGGCACTGGAGCTCACCGACGTCGCTCCCGGGCGGGAATGCGATCCTGCATCACCCTTCACGGTGGAGATGTTCGAGAGCGCGAACAATGCCACAGGCGAGGTTTTCTACGCCGTCGTGGTGAACCCTCTCGATTGGAATCCTGCGGAACCCCAGGGACCCGCCACACTGGCGTGCATGCACTTTGAAGTGATCGGGGCACCTCAAGGTGACATATGCATCTTGGACGATGCCAACTCAGCAAGCACGATCTTGGTAGACAGCAATGCACATAGCGTGCCGATCGACAATTCAGGGGATTGCCCTTCCGCCGCCCCGGGACCGGCTATCGCTTGTACCGCTG
Source organism: Phycisphaerae bacterium (assembly GCA_046757145.1). Classification (GTDB taxonomy): domain Bacteria; phylum Planctomycetota; class Phycisphaerae; order UBA1845; family UBA1845. The sequence continues at coordinate 11,773 of JBHHXS010000034.1, forward strand.
TTGAAGTGGATGAGACGTGCACGTGCGTAGGCGGGACTGCCGACTGCAGTGCCTTGGACACGTCTTGTATCGAGGGTGTCTGTGACGAAGTGTCCGGGGTTTGTCAAACCAGGTTGATCAACAACCTCGGACCGTGTGATGACGGCGATGCCTGCACCGTGTCAGACATGTGTGTAGTGGGCGAGTGCGTCGGTTTCGGCTGTCGGAATCCCAGCCTGTGCGTCGTCGCGGACGAGGATTGCGCGTTGCCCGGTGACACCGTACAGTTGAGAATCGAGCTCGGTGAAGGCGACCGCATCATCACCGGGGGGCAATTCTCGCTTCAATACGACCCTGCTTACCTTGAGTTCGTCGGGATGACGCCGGGTGCTACATGCGCGGGGGGTTCGCCCTTCGGTCTGGAGCTCGTGGAGATCGTAGACGAAGAAAACGGCACGATCTTCTATGCAGTGATCATGGAACCTGGCGTCGGTTCGGGTACGTCGGGGCCCGCTACCATGGCTTGTGTTGATTTCGTGCTGCATGACGCGGCAGGCGACGGGCTCTGCTTGCTTCAAGGCGCCAACCCGCTTTCCACGGTGCTTGTTGATGATCTCGGCAACGGCGTTCAAGTTCACAACAACGGCCACTGCCTGCCGGAGCAGGACTTGCCCATCCTATCGTGCGATAAGCCCTGTATACCTATACCCACGCTGTCGGCCTGGGGGCTCATCATCCTGACGCTGTGCTTGCTACTGGCCGCCAAAACACGATTCAGCTTGCCTCTCCGCAGCTAAGGCGCGGATACGGTATCGGCGGCGCCGGGATCGGTACCCCCACAGGCCAGCCGATTGACTTCTGTGCTCCAATGAATACATTCCCCGTAGGTGGAACCTTCAGGTAGGCGATCGCGCTGTTGATCGCCCTACCTGAGCGGTTCATCGGTAGCGCCCTGGACTAGTAACAATCGGCAGGCCCCTACGCCATGCTCTTGGATCCTACCGAAGGCTATGGCACCATAGGTGTCACGATCCTCATAGTGGTGGTCGTGGTGGCCGGGCAACTTGCAGTTGCGCATCTGCTCGGCCCCAAGAAGCATCATGGCCCGGTTAAGGATCGTGCATACGAGTCGGGGATGCCGGTAGTCTCTGATACACATCGCCGCTTCAACGTTGGATTCTATCTAGTAGCTATGCTCTTCCTGCTGTTCGACGTCGAGCTCATTTTCATGTGGCCTTGGGCGAGTGTGTTCCATCAGGCCGCCGCGAACGAGGCGGGTCTCTTGCTGGAGGATGGGACCATGGTTAGCAAGGGCTTCCTGGCAGCGGGTATGGGCCTGTTCTTTGCCCTGCTCTGCTTCGGGCTCATATATGAGTGGAAGAGGGGGGCGTTGGAATGGGAGTAGAGATAGGCGGTGCGCCTTTCCAAGCCAGCAAGGAGGATTTCCTCACTACCAAGCTCAGCTACCTGCTTGACCTGATTCGCGAGATGGGGGTCAACTGGGGTCGCAAGCACTCGCTCTGGCCCATGCCCTTCGCGACTGCATGCTGCGGGATCGAATTGATGGCTACGGGAGCGAGCCGCTACGACATAGCCCGCTTCGGCGCTGAGGTGATGCGCTTCACCCCCCGCCAATGTGACCTTTTGATCTGTGCCGGTCGCGTAGCCATCAAGACCATGCCCGTGCTGCAGACCATCTACAAGCAGATGGCTGAACCGAAGTGGGTGATCAGCATGGGTGCCTGTGCCAGCACCGGGGGTGTGTTCGACACCTACGCGGTCGTGCAGGGGATCGATCAGTTTCTGCCTGTCGACGTCTACGTGCCGGGATGCCCGCCGCACCCGGAGACGCTGCTGGAAGGCGTCATGTGCCTGCAGCGCATCATCGAAAAGGAAGGCGTGACCAACAGTGCGGAACGTCCAGGGGGTCTGGGGATATCGATTCAGCCGCCTATCCAGATCGACGTAGGGGAAGTGACCAAAAGCTAGCGTGAATACCGACTCACACGATATACCCGACCGGCTCGCGGCCCAGTTCCCGGACATCGACTTTGCGCCCGGTCCGCTCATGCCGGGTCGGGACCGTGCGTCGGCGCAGATGTGCGTTAGAATCCCCGCGGAGCGGCTCCTGGAAGCCATGGAGTTCCTTCGCCATGACCAGCAGTGTTGCTTCGAGCAACTGTGCGACGTTACGTGCGTGGACTATCTTGATTACCCGGGGGCGCGGGATCGTTACGGCGTCATCTACTCGTTGCTGTCGGTGAGCACGGGGCGCCGTCTGTGGGTAAAGTGCTTTGTGAACGACCCGTCGCCGGTGGTCCCCTCGGTGACGGGTATTTGGAAGGGGGCGGAATGGCTTGAACGCGAGGTGTACGATCTGTTTGGTGTGCGCTTCGAGGGCCATCCCGACCTTCGGCGCATCATGACCTGGGAGGGCTTCGATGCGCATCCGCTTCGCAAGGACTACCCCCTGCGCGGGCGTGGAGAACGAGAGAACTTCGAGCGCGTCACCAGAGGCAGTGCGTAACAGTGACCTCAGTCATGCCGACATCCTTTGAGGCGGGCCCCGCCACCTACGCACGGGAAGTGCCCGGTGGTGACGTATGGGTTCTTAACCTAGGCCCGCAGCATCCAGCCACGCATACGACTTTGCGTCACGTGCTCGAGTTGGACGGCGAGCGGGTGCTGGGCTGTACCGTCCACATCGGGTACCTGCACAGCGGGTTCGAGAAACTCGGTGAGCACCTCGACTACGACCAGTACGTCGTCATCACCGATCGCATGAATTACGTCTCGCCGATGGCCAACAACATCGCCTGGCACCACGCGTGTGAAATCCTGTTCGGTATCGAGATTACACCTCGCTGCAAGGCCATCCGCACGATCATTGCTGAGCTCGCCCGCATTCAGGATCACCTGGTGTGTTTGGGCTGCGCCGGCCTCGATCTGGGGGGATACACGGCCTTCATGTACCCCTTCAACGTGCGCGAGATCATTTACGACCTCTTCGAGGAGGCCTGCGGTCACAGGTTCACCACGAGCTACACCCGGGTGGGTGGGCTGATGCAGGATATTACACCGGAATGGCCTCGCAAGGTGAAGCGCTTCTGCACGAAGGATCTTCCAGCGGCGTTGTCGGATTTTGAGAGGCTTCTGACGCGCAACCGCATCTTCATCGAGCGGACGAAGGGTGTCGGGTACCTCAGTCACGACGACGCCGTCAACTGGGGCTGGACCGGGCCCTTGGCACGTGCCAGCGGAGTCCGCCGCGACCTGCGCAAGGATGAGCCCTACCTCTGCTATGCGGACAACTGGGACGACAAGGGGAGTTCCGGGGTCGCGTTCAAAGTGGCGATAAGCCAGGGGGGGGATTGCTATGCCCGCTACCTGGTGCGCCTTGCGGAGCTGCGCGAGTCCGTTGGCATCATCCTCCAACTCGCTGACAACATACCGGAAGGACCCGTTGACGTATTGCCCGGCGAGAAGCTCACCCTGCCGGACAAGAAGGCGGTCTACTCGAGCATCGAGGGACTGATCCACCATTTTGAGAAGATAATGACAAACCGCGGGTTCAAGCCGCCCGTTGGTGAAGCGTATGGCTCGAATGAAACGGCCAACGGGGAGCTCGGCTTCTACCTTGCCAGTGACGGGGGCAAGACCCCGTACCGTGTCCGGTGTCGTCCCCCTTCGTTGGTCAACTACCAGTGCTTCTCCGAGCTTGTCGTGGGGCACAAGCTGAGCGATGTTATCGCAGTGCTTAGCGGGATGAACATCATCGCTGGTGAGCTGGACCGATAGCGTGAAGTAGCAGACGGAACCGGATCGGGAGCGTCGCACGCCCCGCTAGATCGAGAGCGGGGACGAGTGGTGATAGTGTATGGCATGGAAGGCGATCAATCGCAACGAGCCTGTGGTGCCTACCGGTGCCTCCCCGGTGTTGAGCGAAGCCGCCAGGCGGAAGATACGTTCGTTTTTCGATCGCTACGAGTCGAAGCGCGCGGTGTTGCTGCCGGCGCTCCATGTGGCTCAAGATGCGCTCGGGCACATCTCGTGGCAGGCGATGGAGGAAATAGCGGATCTCCTCGAACTACAACCCTCGGACGTGATGGACACAACGTCGTTCTACTCCCGTTTCTGGACTCACCCGATGGGGAAGAAGGTCATCACCGTGTGCCGCAGTATCAGTTGCGAGGTGATGGGAAGCGAAGCGGTACTCACGGCGCTCAAGGAGAAGCTGGGCATAGACGAACACCAGACGACTGCCGACGGCATGTACAGCTTGGTGACGGAAGAGTGCCTGGCGCAATGCGACAACGCGCCGTGCCTGATAATAAACGAAAAAGTACACAGGCGAGTCAAGCCCGAGGATATCGCCGCCATTCTGGCTGACGAGGACAACGATCGTGTCGTGGTCAAGCGAAGCGACTTATTCGACGCCCCGCCTGCGGAGACCGCCACGGGGTCTACTGCGCTTCATGCCCCGGGAGACGATACTGATCACGGTAAACCCGATGCGGATGACGCACACGGTGCAGGATGACGGACACTCAGCTGAAGTTACAGCTGTCGCAGTTGGACGCGCTTATGGGAAGAGACGTCGGTGACGGGCGCCCGATCGCCGAATACCGCAGACCGCAACAACGACACCGCCGGTCCAACCACGAGGGAACGTGTCGCCCGAAGCGATTGGCTGGGGCTGCTCCTCGTTCTGGTTGTCTTCGTCCTACTCTCCGAGGCAAGGCTGTGGAGACCCGAAACCGTCTACGGCATCGGAGCGAACTTCCAGATTGCCGAGGCCCAGGCGTGGTGGGACGGGCACATCGACCTGCCCGAGCGGCGGCACGACACAGCTCTTGTCGATGGGAAGGTGTACAGTCACTTTCCCGTGATGTTCACCATTCTCGCCGCGGCGCTCGTGCCCTTCTTCCACGGTGTGCCCCATTGGTTCATGGTGGCGCTGTCCCTGTCGGTGCCCACGTTGTGCTACGTCTTGTTCCGGACGCTTACGCGCTCTGCCTGGTGGGGCGCGTTGACGGCGATCGGGTATGTCTGCGGGACATCGGCGTGGCCCGTACTTCACAAGACAATCGCTACGGCAAGCCCGTACTACGTCAACATCACGCTGGGGAACATCGGGCTTCTCATGCTTCTGATCGCGTTCACCCGGCGTCGGAGCATCTGGCTGGGGGCGGCTGGGCTGGTGGTCGCGGTGTTGTCCCGGCAATTGATCGTGGCGTTCGCGTTGCCGTTGGTATGGTGGGCGGTACGAGATACGCCGCCCGGAAGACGCCGGTCACAGTTGACGGCGTTGGGCGTGCTGGGGGTCGTTGCCGCGGGTGGGCAACTGGCTCTCAATGCGCTGAAGTTCGGTCATCCATTGGAGACGGGATATCTGTTGATTTACGAAGGGCGCGACGACGGCTTTGCGGTGGACGCGAGAACGCACGGTCTGTTCTCGCCGCACTTCGTCCCGCGCAACCTGTACTACACCAACTTGGGCCTACCCGAGCTGCACCGCATCACCGTTGCGGGCGAGGAACAATGGTATCTGAGACGGAATCTGACATGCACCGGCATCTGGTGGACGACTCCCCTGCTGGTTTGGCTGCTGATCGATATACGGCGCATCGTCGCCGAACCCGCGGCCCGCTCGCTGCTCATCTCAGCGGGCACGGTCTACACGGCGCTTCTTTTCTTTCACGCGACCGGGGCGTTTCAGAACGGGTACAATCGCTTTTCACTGGATTACATGCCGGCTCTCTTTGCTATCATCTGCCCGGCCTGTTTCACCGGACGACGGCGATGGATCAGCATTGTCATGATAGCGTGGAGCGTAGCCTACTTTCGGTGGCTAGGCCGGCTGACTCTGCAACTGCCTCTGTAAAGACAGGCGGAAGAAATGGCTGCGTTTGAACCGGTCTTGTTAAGAAATCTAGGCGTGGAGGGTTCCACCACCCTGCAAGTCTACACATCGCGCGGGGGGTACCAAGCGGCGCGGAAGGCGCTAAACATGACGCCCAGTGAGGTCGTCGAAGAAGTAAAGCGCGCCAATCTACGCGGGCGGGGCGGAGCAGGCTTTCCTGCGGGAGTCAAGTGGGGCTTCCTACCCGCGGGGCGAAAGAGAACCTACCTGTGCGTTAACGGTGACGAGTCGGAGCCACCGACGTTCGCCAATCGCGTGCTCATGGAGAATGACCCCCACCAGTTGCTCGAGGGGATGATCATTGCGGCCTACGCCACGCTCGCCCAAACGGCGTACATCTACCTGCGAGGCGAGTTCCACGAGGTGTTTCACATTCTACAAAACGCGGTAGATGAGGCGTATGCCGCTGGATACCTTGGGCCGCAGGTCCTCGGTAGCGATTACTCGCTGGACTGTTACATCCATCGTGGGGCCGGGGCCTACGTATGCGGCGAGGAGACCGGGTTGATAGAATCGATCGAGGGCAAAAGGGGCTGGCCCCGAATCAAACCACCATTCCCTGCGATCGAAGGTCTTTTTCACCAACCCACGGTGGTGAACAACGTGGAGACCTTGTCCTGCCTGCCGCACATCATTGAACGCGGGGCGGACTGGTTTACCGGCATAGGTCCGTCTCACAGCGCAGGTCCGAAGTTGTTCTGCATCAGCGGTCCGGTCAACAGGCCGGGATGCTACGAAGATGCGATGACCGTGACCGTGCGCGAGCTCATCGAGCGCGATGACATGGGAGGCGGGATGCTACCGGGGAAGAGCATCAAGGCTGTGCTGCCGGGCGGTGTCTCCATGGGAATCCTCACCGCCGATGAGCTGGACATGAAGATGGACTTCGACGATCCTCCCAAGTATGGATTATTGGGTCTTGGCACCTCGGCAGCCGTGGTCATCGACGAGGATGTCGACATGCGTCTGGTGTTGCGCAACATGGCGCGGTTCTACGGTACCGAGTCGTGCGGTCAGTGCACGCAGTGTCGCGAGGGAACGGCTTGGATGCTGAAGATCGCCAACAGGATCGCCGCGGGAG
>JBHHXS010000035.1:0-18339 GCA_046757145.1 Phycisphaerae bacterium
TATCGCGGATTCGGCCTGATCGCCAATCTGGCTCTTTTCGCCAACCTGATCTTCATCGTTGCGCTTTTGTCGTTGCTACAGGCATCTCTGACCCTGCCAGGCATAGCCGGAATCGTCCTGACGGTTGGTATGGCCGTCGATGCGAACGTTTTGATATTTGAACGGATACGCGAGGAAATCGCCGACATTGTGGCCTATACATTATCCTTTACGCGCGTGATGGGAATCGATGTGTCATCCGCCTTGAATGACAAGAGGAAGAAGAACGCCGCGAAATACCCCGTCGAAAAGTACCGCGGTAGATTCGCCTGAATGCTGACTCGCGTGGCGTCACGCACGTTTCCCCGGACGCAGCGTAGGAAGTATCAGACCGGCGGGGCGGAGTCGCGCTCAGCCAGACAATCCGTGCCCCGCTCCTCCAACGCCACCGCCTGGTCGTGGAGTAATCCCACAACATCACGCCACTGGTGGATCACCGAATCGAACTCGTACTGCATTATGTCGGCAAGGAGGACGTGATCCTGGGATTCGAGAGCCTCCTTCACCTGCAGAAGAACGTCCTTGGGCCGGCAGATCAAGTCCACAAGCGGTTCGTCGGCTACGGTCAGCTCCTCCGGCTCGAGCTCGAGCATTTGCAGTGATTGCGTTACGGCGCTGTACACCTGCTGCCACACGCCCAGGCACTGCCCGAGGATCTTTATCCCCTCCGCGGTACTTCCCTCAACAAGCAACTCAGCCACCTGTCGGCATTGATCTTCGGTGTTCTCCAAGGCGGCAGCCGCCTGGTTCATGGCGTCCACCACAAGGGCCTGCCTGGTACCGGTGATCACGTCAAGGCGATCGACGGTCGAGCTGTGCTTGGCTAATGCCGGAGCCATCCCGTTCGCTGGAACGCTCTGCCCGTCGCACCGCAGGCTTACCACGATGCGTCCAGGCGCACAGACGCTTGCCTGTACATACCTTACCGCGTCCTCAACGGTGTGGTCTCCGGAAATACCTGTGTCCACCTGATGATCGTCGACAAAGACGTCCACATGTCGCTCCCATTCTCGACGGGCACGGCCCGCGCCTCACGCATAAACATCTATCGGCCCACCCAGCCACGGTTGAAGAGCGTGCACGCCCCGTTAATCCGAGGGTTTTCCGTCACCCCTGCCCGGGCGCCCGGTGATGGGGGGCGGAATCTTCCATTCACCCAGCGCAGCGACCAGGTCGGTGATCCCCAAAGGCCGAGGCAAAGCGTACAACTCACCATACCGGACACCGACAGCTCCCCCCTCCACCCCCGCACCGCTACGGACGTAGTGCTCGAGCCCCGCCAGGCGGTCGCCGTCGAACTGTGAGCGGTAACAGCGGATCGCCTCTATTTTCTGCTCGATGGTATCCGTAATATCCACAACAAGCCGGCAGTGCCAATGGGTTATCTCCGCTGCGAAACGAACCGGACGGTACACGAGATGATCAATGCGGAACGGCTCGGTCCCATCAAAGCGATCATCCCATTTAGTGAGCTGTGAATAGAATCTGGCCCCCTCCGCCAGGAGCTGGCTCTGGTAATGATCCGGGGAAGCGGCTGGGGTTCGCCCGGCCATGGTGACCACAATACGCGGGCGGTATCGTCGCAGTGCCGTTGCAAGCACATAGCGGGCCTCCGGGCTGTCCATCAAGACGCGATTGGGCAGCCCGAGCATTTCACATACCTGGACTCGCAGCACCTCGGCAGCTGCCCGCATCTCTCTTTCACGCGTTTTCGGGTCGCCGCGGGGCGTGGGCTCGCCGTTGGTCATGTGCAACATCCCGACCGCATAGCCCAGCTTTGCCATTTTTGCGATTGTTCCGCCCATACCGATCTCTAGGTCGTCGGGGTGCGGCGACGTAAAGACTATGTCCAGCTGCTCGTCAGGCATTCTCGCGTGATTCTCCAGCGCGTCCGCTAAGGCCAACGCGTTTACTATAGACACGTACGAAAACGGCGGCAACGAGCATGCTCGAAGACGGTCCGTCTTTGTCCACTCCCGTCGGCTGAGTTGCGCAGGCGCCGGCGCGCGATGCAGAGACACCGAACTCGTGCTTTCAGGGCTGGCGTAGCAACCTCTGAACGGGTAATACTCGCATGCATGGGACGGATGGAACTACGCGACGACAACCGCGAGGAGGTCGCCAGATTCATCGAGAAACACTGGCATAGCAGGCTTGTCATGAGCCGCGGACGCCAGTTCTATCCGCACCAGGAGCGAGGTTTCTTCGAACACCGGGACGGAGAGATAATCGGGCTGCTTACGTATCACATCGATGGCGACAGCATGGAGATCCTTACCCTCAACAGCACGCAGGAGGGGCACGGGATCGGCTCCTCGTTAATGCTCAGTGCCATCGAGATCGCCCGCACCTGCAACTGCCGACAGGTCGTCCTATCGACCACCAACGACAATCTGCGTGCCATAGGGTTCTACCAGCGGCTTGGGTTTCGCCTGGTGGCGGTGAATGTCGGTGTGGTTGATGAAGCCCGCAAAATCAAGCCTCAGATCCCGGAGACAGGCGAGCGCGGCATCCCAATTCACGACGAAATCGTCATGGAACTGGCGATACAACCGTACATCGACGAGAAGCCGTGAAGCTTTCGTCTAGGCGGTCCACATTCGACGCTGCTTCTCGTTGGCAGGCACGCGTTTCCGTAGCTCGCTCACAATGGACCATGAGCTCGCGCAGCGTACCGAACCTCTGCGTGGCAAGCAGCCGATCCAGCTTCCGCGCGGTCGTGTGCAGATTGTTGTAGTGCAGGGCTCGTTTCCACCATCGTGCGGGCCAGCGCGGATGATCGGGGTCCAGCTCCCACGGGTGCACGTTGACGACGACCGGGATCGAATGCCTGAGATTCTGTGCCAACGCAAGTTGCGTAACAGCCAACGGGGAGGCGCGCAAATAGCCTCCCGTGGCTGCAGGAAGGCGCCAGCGCAGCAGTTGCAGCGTAGGTAGGGGAAACTCCCACAGCTTCGGTCGAATGCGGTATGGTCGCACGGGCGTGCCGGTCGCGCCGTATCGGGCGTGCGGTGCCCGTGCGGGGTAGATGCTTGAATCGTAGGCGAAGCCCAGTTCCTCCAGCACGTCGAGGGCCCATGAAGCCTGCGGGTTGAGCGAGTAGTTGGGTGCCCTGAAGCCAAGGACCGGCACACCGGTCAAATCCTCCAGCGTTGACCTGGAGCTACGCACGTCCTCGTGGAATTCCCGTGGCGTTTGGGCATCGACGGATCGGTGCCAGTAGCCGTGACTTGCGATCTCATGCCCGGCGGCCTGAATGCGCTGCACTAGTCGCGGGCACCGCTTGGCCACCCAACCCAGCACGAAGAACGTTGCGCGCGTGCCGTGCCGATCAAGAAGGGACAGGATCCGGTCCGCTGGTTCGGCAAGGCGGGATGGAAAATCATTCCAGGATCTGCGGGGAATCCCGAGGTTGCCGGCGTGGAACCATTCCTCGACGTCAAAGGTCACAGCGTTGCGCGCGGCTGTGCGCGCTGCTACGGAACTCGTGTGTGTCTGTACATTCACAACGCGTTGGGCTCGAAGGCCGGCTTCCCGCTCTGTGGACCGTCCTGCGGCCGGATGCTCATGTTCGTGGCGTGCCAGTAACGGATGAGCCCGGTCGAAGCCGCACCAGGTTTATACTTCGACCGTCCAGCAGCCGACCGATAGAAACCGGGGACGCAGATCAGACATTCTCGATGCGTCGGCCCCACCACTTGATGACCAGGTCGGCGACCCCGGCTGGAGCCGTTCTTGCGACGTGAGGCCGAGCGACCGATAACCTCAATACAGCGTCTAGGGTCCCGCAAGGGCGGCTAGCTCAGCGTGCTTTGAGCATCCGACTCGCAGTCCCAGCAGTTGAAGGATAGTATCTGGAGGTGACTACGTAGGGCACCACAGGTAGCCGGTGCCTTTTTTGGGGGACCTTGAGGGCAGCAAGAGGACATCAGAAATGCATGAGGCAGCACTTCCAGCCCGTTCGAGCGACGATTGGCGGCAGGGGAGGTCCAACGCCATCCGGCGCTTGCTGAGCGAGTACGCACCGTGCGACGATGAGGACCTGCTCTTCCAGATGATGGTTACGCTGTGCCGACTCGCTGCGGATGGCACCGACAGAGGGGACCTGAAACTCCTCAATCAAGCCCTGAAGGAATTGCGGTATGCCTTTAAGATCTTTGCGCCCTATGTGGGTACACGAAAGGTGAGCATTTTCGGCTCAGCTCGCACGGCACAAGATCACCCGCAGTATCTTCAGGCCAAAAAATTCGCTGGGATGATCCAGAGGAACGGGTGGATGGTAATCACCGGCGCGGGGGACGGGATCATGCGCGCCGGCCATCAAGGCGCCACCCGAGAATCGAGTTTTGGCGTGGCCATCAGCCTGCCTTTTGAACAGACTGCCAACACGTTCATCGCTGGCGATCCGAAGCTGGTCAACTTCAAGTATTTCTTTACCAGAAAGCTGATCTTCGTAAAGGAGGCGGACGCCATTGCGTTGTTTCCAGGTGGTTTTGGCACGCAAGACGAGGGATTCGAATCGCTCACGCTGGTGCAGACGCTCAAGACTACTCCCAAACCGATAATACTGTGTGATGAACCGGGGGGTACGTACTGGCAGAACTGGCGAGCCTACGTGGCGTCGGAGCTACTAGGCAACGCCATGATCGACGCATCTGACATGGACTTGTTCTACCAGACCGACCGTGCTGAGGATGCCGTCGAGGCGATTCTAAGATTCTACCGCCGTTACCACTCCTCCCGTTTCGTGGGTGAGCAGATGGTCTTTCGTCTCAATAGTGCCTTGTCCGCCCGCGCGCTTTCGGAGCTGAACACGGACTTCGCTGACGTCCTGACGTCCGGCAGCTTCGTGCAAGTGGATCAGCCGCTTGAGGAGGAGCGTGGGGAGTACGCTGACAAACCGCGCCTGGTTTTCGCGTTCAATCGGCGAAGCGCCGGCCGGCTGAGATTACTTATCGATCGGATAAACGAAGGGGGGATGGACTGATGGCAGCGAATGTGGCCCCCGACGGCGGCGAACGCTCCCCGGATGACCTCGCCCTGGTGGAGACGCTTGGCGCGTCATACAAGAGCATGCGTGAGCAGCTCGCGCGGATCATCGTGGGTCAGGACTCGGTGATAGAGCAATTGCTTACGGTGCTGTTCTGCAGCGGACATTGTGTGCTAGAGGGCGTTCCCGGCCTGGCCAAAACGCTGCTGATCAGCACCCTGGCCCGCCTGCTCTCGCTCAGCTTCTCGCGCATCCAGTTCACGCCCGACCTCATGCCTTCGGACATCACGGGCACGGAGGTGATCGAGGAGGACCGCAGCAGTGGGACGCGTTCTCTGCGGTTTGTGAAGGGTCCGGTCTTCGCCAACATCGTGCTTGGTGATGAGATCAACCGGGCACCGCCGAAGACGCAGGCGGCGTTGCTGGAAGCCATGCAGGAGACTCAGGTTACGATCGGCGGGTTCCCTCACCGCCTGCCGACGCCGTTTTTCGTCTTGGCCACGCAGAACCCAATCGAGCAGGAGGGCACCTATCCGCTGCCTGAGGCTCAGCTCGACCGCTTCATGTTCAAAATACTGGTCGACTACCCGACGGAGCAAGAAGAGTTCGAGGTGGTGAAGATGACAACGTCGCCACGCGACGTGAAGCTGGAGCGAACGCTGGGCGCCAAGGAAGTGCTCGCGTTGCAGAACATCGTGCGAAGAGTGCCGTGTGCGGATCACGTGATTCGCTATGCTATGGGCTTGGCGCGTGCGACTCGGGTGGACAAAGGTGATGTCCCGGAGTTCGTTACCCAATACGTGTCATGGGGAGCCGGGCCAAGGGCGTCGCAGAACCTGGTGCTCGCAGGCAAGGCCCGAGCGATCCTCCACGGAAGACACTGTGTGTCTACGGATGACATCGCGGCAGTGGCACATCCCGTATTGCGTCACCGGGTGTTGACGAACTTCAATGCTGAAGCGGCGGGGATTCGCAGCGATGACATCATCGATCAACTCATCCGCGAAGGTCCTCCCGGCGGACCGTCAAGGATGAACGAGGCCGTGGCCAAGCGCGTTTTCGCTCCCGACGGCGCCGCCGGATAGGCAACGCCCGGTGGTGGCCAGGAGGGCGTCATGGACGAGTCTTCGCAGGACAGTCATGCCTACCTAGACCCCAAGGTACTGTCCAAGATCGGCGCGCTGGAGCTGCGAGCCCGCCTGATCGTCGAGGGGTTTCTAAGCGGGATGCACCATAGTCCTCACCGCGGTCTGTCCATCGAGTTCGCGGATCACCGGATTTACACGCAAGGCGACGACCTGAGGCACGTGGACTGGAAGCTGTTCGGCAAGACCGACAAGTATTACATCAAGGAGTACGAGCAGGAGACCAACATCAACGTTCTTCTCGCCGTCGACCACAGCGAATCGATGCAGTACCGCTCGAGCGACCAGCTCATGACCAAGTACGAGTACGCCACCTCGCTCGCCGCAGCCATAGCCTACCTGACACTTCAGCAGCACGATGCCGTCGGGCTGGCACTATTTGACCGCCAAGTGACGCACTTCCTCAAGCCATCAAGCAACACGCAGCACTGGAAGAGCTTGGTCCATGAGTTAGCGCGAAACACCGGCAGAGGGAAGACATCGCTGGAACCCGTGTTTGCCGAGCTGGCTGACCGGCTCAGCGGCCCGGTCCTCATAGTACTGATAAGCGACCTGTTCGACGAAGTCGGTACGATCCTTCGCGGCTTGAAGCAGCTCCGGTACCACCATCACGATCTAATCGTCTGGAACGTGTGGGATCCGGCGGAGTTGGCGTTTCCCTTCGAAGGGTACGCACGCTTCGACGGGCTGGAGGGTGCAGGAAGCATGCTGGTTGATTCCGGGTCGCTGCGGGCCCGTTATCTGGAGGAGGTGTCGCGTTACCAAAACCGGTTGCGGCGCGGCTGCGGGCATATGCATATCGACCTTGCCGTCTTCAACACTGCTGAGTCGCTCGGCGCCGGGCTGGCATCGTTCCTGGCGGTACGCAGCGCCCGTTTACGCCGGCGATCGTCGCGCGTGCTGGGGCGGGGGTAAGGCGGCCATGGGGTGGCAGTGGGCACAGAGTGTTTTGTTCATTCATCCATCCATGGTCGGTGCAGCTCTTGCGCTGGGGTTGATCCCGGTGATCGTACACATGATATCGCGTCATCGCTACCGTCCGGTGGTCTGGGCGGCAATGAGGTTCCTTGACGCGGCGAGGAGCCGCAACAGGCGTCGCGTTTGGCTGGAGCACTGGGTGCTCATGCTGCTGCGAATCGCGCTCGTGCTGCTCCTCGGGCTGGGCATAGCGCGCCCGTACATCCCCTCCCTCTCCTTCTTGCCTCTGCGTTCAACGTGCACGCATCACGTGATGCTCATCGACAACTCGCTATCGATGAGCGCCCGCGGAGAACACGGCCGAACGCGATTCTCGCTTGCACGAGAGTATGCTGAGCGACTTCTGACGTCGTTTCCAGATAACGATGGCGTCAGCCTTGTGACGCTGGTGCATCCTGCCACGGCGGTGATCTCCCGGGCCGGATACGACCGCCGCCTCGTCCGAGATCGGCTGGCGGCAATCCAACCCACGCAGCGCACCGTCGACACCTTGGGTGGAATCGCCCGGGCTCGCGAGATTCTGGACGAGTCCGACACGCCCGCCGAGAACCGCGCCGTGTACCTCATCTCCGATTTTCCACAGCGGTTGTGGAGTGCGGGCAAGATAGAGGCCGGCGGCGGTGCCGTTGAGGTGACGCCGACGATCCGCGCTGTTCGAGGGCTAGCCGGCGCCTTGCCGCACGCGGAGGCTGACTTCAATGTCGTGCGCATTGCTCCGGACGCAGGCGTGAACATCGCGGTGACCGAGCTTGCATTGGATTCAACGCTCGTCGCGGTCGACCTGCCCGTGCGTCTGACAAGCGAGGTGACCAACTTCGGTGGATCGGCCGCTCGTGGGCTTCACCTGCGGGTGCAGCGAGACGGTGAAGTGCTTCGCGATGAGCCTCTTCCGACAATCGAACCCGGCGCGTCGACGGCAGCGGCGATCCCCCTCTACTTCTCGACTCGGGGCATCCACACCGTGGAGGTCAGGATTCTGGGGGCCTTTGGGGACGTCCTTGCAGAAGACAACGCGCGGCGGCTTTCGCTCGAGGTTCGTGAGGCCATTCCCGTGCTCCTGGTGGACGGTCGCCCCGGCCCGACGCTCCTTTCGGGGCAGGCGGGTTTCCTGGCAACGGCGCTCTCCCCGGGTGTCGACTCGTCAAGGAAGGACTGGGAGTCGCAGCGTGTGGCCCCCACAACGCGCAAGGCGTTGGTCGACGCCAAGGTCGTCAGTGTGGGCGAACTCGATGGGGAAGTGGTGGGCGATTATGACGTGGTGGCGCTTTGCAACGTGCGACGATTGTCGAGCGACCAGTGGCACCGTGTCGAGAGCTACGTGGCACAGGGCGGCGGACTGCTTGTGTTCGGTGGGGATCAGGTCAGTCTCGACAACTACAACGACTTCGGGCACGCCGAAGGTGCGGGTGTGCTTCCGCTGCGATTCACCCCGGCCTCCGCACCAGACCCGCGCGATGGTAACTACACGAGCTTCCAACCGCGCGGTCTGACCCACGCGATAGTGGCTGAGTTTGCCGAGCATGCCGGGAGCGGGCTTTTCCTGGCGCGTGTCGATCGACATCTTACGGCCGTCGTGGACCCGGGGCGTGGGGATGTCGCCCTGCGATACACCGACGGGGATCCCGCGCTGGTGACGTCGACATTCAGGCGTGGCAGGGTTGCGGTTTACACGACGACGGCAGGCATGGACTGGACCAACCTACCGGCAAAAGGGGACTACGTGTCACTCATGCTGAACACGGTGGCCTACTTATCCCTTCATCGCGGTCAACACCGCAACGTCCTTGTCGGGCAAACCCTGAGTGAGGCGTTGACGCCGCTTCAGACCGGTCTTCCGCTGCGCGTGGTCGCAGGCCACGGAGTTGAGGATGGACGTCTTGTGCCGTTCAGCGGTGGATTGGCTCTCGAGTATGGTCCCACGGAGCGAGCGGGAGAGTACTCCTTGATGCTCGGATCGGAACGGCGGGCCTTTGCCTGCAACGTCGATACTGCGGAATCGGACCTGGAACCGACGGATGAGCGTGCACTTGCCGCGGCAATCGGCCGGCCGATCAACATGGTGACGGTGACCGACACACCTCCCGGCACCGTGGGAGCTCACAAGGTGCCGGCGAGCAGATCCAGCGAGCTTGCTACTACGGCGCTGTGCGCCGTTGCGGTGCTGCTGATAGCGGAGATGTTGTTGGCCATGTGGTTCGGTTCCCGTCGGGCGGGGCTTGCTCGACCGGTTGCCGCGGATACGCGCTTCCCTTCTTTCGCCCCCAGGGGTCCGCTCGTCGGCCCTTCGGCGATCGAAGGCGTACATTCTACGAGAGATGCGGCCTTGCGTGAGGGACATCGGTGATAGGCGTGTTGGAATGGCTGCTGGACCTCGAGGAGATCCGCATAAGCGGTGACGGGGGCCCGGTGTTGACGTGGGGACGTCATCCCCCGGCATGGCTGCTGGTTATGGCGGGCGCAGTCGTCCTCGCGGTGGTCGTCGCCATCTACAGACGTGAGAACGTTTCTCCCGTGCGCCGCGTGGTGCTCGGCAGTGTGCGCTGCGCGACGATAGGGTTGGTGGTGGCGATGCTCTGCCGGCCGGCGCTTGTACTGCAACGCAATCGAGTTGAACCGTCCTACGTGTGCCTAGCTGTGGACACTTCACAGAGCATGAGCGGTCTCGATCATTACGTTGACGCGAGCCTGGCGGTGGAGGTGGCACGCGGGGCGAACGTGGCGGCTGCGGATGAACTAATGCGCCATTCGCGCCTGGATCTTATCAAGTCGGCGCTGCTGCGCGATGGTGGGTCGGTGCTGTCGCGCCTGCTCGAGAGAAACGAGCTGCGGCTCTGCACGTTCGCCGGGGCTGCCCACGTGCAGGCCGTCGCAGTGCACGATCGAGAAGTCGCTGAAGCGCGGCGCGGTGCAGTGAGCGGGACCGGGCGGGGCCGTGCATCGCGAGAGTCGCTTGACAGTGTTGTCCAGGCATTGCGAGGGGCGGTGGCGGACGGGACACGGACCGATCTGGCCGGTGCGCTCACGTGGATGCTCGAGAACACTCAAGGTCACCGCCTTGCTGCCATCATCCTGGCATCCGACGGTCGGAGCACCGAGCCGAGCAACCTTACCGATGCACTTGAACTCGCCCGCGGGAAGAAGGTGCCGATCCTCCCGATACGCATCGGATCGCCCCACAGGACGTGCGATTTGCGCATCGGACCTACTCACGCCGAGAGCAGCGTTTTTGCCGGTGATCTGCTGGCCATCGAGACGAACGTGGCTGCGAGCGGTTTGACCGAACCTGTTGGGGCGGAAGTGCGCCTGGTTGACGAACGCAATGGAACGGTCGCAGCGTCGGTGGAGGTGACGCTGAGCCCGTCCGAGCCCGCAGCCGCCGTTGAGCTGCGTGCGAAACCGCTTTCAGCCGGCACAGCACGGTACCGCGTCGAAATCCCGCCACTCCCGGGCGAACGGGTCGTGGACGACAACGTTGACAACATTGAGGTGGAGGTCCTCGACGGTCGCCTCCGCGTACTCTACGTAGAAGCATACCCGCGCTACGAATACCGCTACCTGAAGAACGCATTGCTCCGCGAGGAGAGCATTGAGGTGAGCGTTCTCCTGCTCGAGGCGGACGAGGCGTTCGTCCAGGAGGGGACGTATCCGATCCGCCGGTTCCCAGACACACCCGAGGAGTTGAATAGGTACGACGTCGTCCTGTTCGGCGATGTCGACCCCCGCGGCGGGTGGATCACTGGCGCACAGATGAGAATGCTTCTTGACTTTGTTGGGCACAATGGTGGTGGGTTCGGCGTTATCGCTGGAGAGCGCAGCGCACCGCATCGCTTTCTGGGCACGCCACTGGAGATGCTACTGCCCGTCCGCCCTGACTCGGAATTCCTCGGGCGGTACGACGAGGTGCCGTCAGGGGGCTTCCACCTGCAACTCACGACGGAGGGTAGTCGCAGCGCATTGTTCCGCGGAGGGCGCGGGGACGGAGCGTTCGGAGCGACGGATGTGGAGTCTAAGCTTCCGTCGGCCGGAAGAAGTCCTGCCGTCGGCGGGACACCGAGTCAACTCGACGCGTTGCCCGCCCTGCACTGGTTTGCGCGGACGCTTGGCCCCAAGCCGGGGGCGACCGTGCTGGCGGAGCACCCCACGACGCGGTCACTGGATGACTCAGCGGCGGCTCCCAGACCCATGCCCCTCGTGGTCATCGGGCGCTACGGCGCAGGCAAGATCTTCTTCCAGGCGACTGACGACACCTGGCGTTGGCGTCGGCACACGGGGGAGTTCTACCACGACACCTACTGGGTGCAGGTGGTAAGAGCGCTAATGCGCCAGGAGCGTCTTGCCCAGAATCGGCGTGTCGTGTTGCGTACAGATCGCAAGGTGTACGGCTATGGCACGCCGGTCCATGCGCAGGTCGAGTTTCTGGATATGCAGCTCCTCGCGGGACAGCAGGATCGGGTGGAACTTATGCTGACGGAACGCCTCGAGCCGAGCGACGCAGGCGGTCGTAGTACAGGTATCGGCGACGGAGCCGACGAATCATCTACTTCGCGAAACGCAAGGGCGGTACATATGGAAGACGTGGAACATGGTTCCGCAGCGGGTGCAAGCGCGGCGCGTTTCACCGCGCACCGCCTCGGCCCCGACGCCGCGATATTCGAGGGAACGGTCATCCCACCGCATCCCGGACGCTACTCGATCGAAGCGGTGCAAGAGGTGGCATCGCCTCCTGGGCGGCCGCCATCAGTGCCAATTCGCGTCGAACGACCCGACCTGGAGGGCCGACACCCTGAGGCTGACCACGAAGTCCTAGCACGCATAGCCGAGGCGACAGGTGGGCGCGTGCTTGCGCTGGACAGGCTCGACGAGGGATTCGCCGGCGTCCCCGATCGAGGCCTGAGGATTCCAGACGATTTGACTGAACAGGTGTGGGACTCCAAACTGGCGTTGATCCTGTTCGGGCTTGTCATCACTGTCGAGTGGACGCTGCGTAAGGCGTTTGGACTGCTGTAGGTGCGCAACCGTATGACCACGATGGAGCAATCCACCCTCATTCGACGCCTGGAAAGAATACGGCGGTTGGTGCGTCGCCGGCTTGTAGAGTATGGCCTGTGTGCCGTGCTGTGTGTCGGCATTGCTTCATTCATCACGATCCTAGCGCTGGACTGGATGTTGTCGTTTCCCGCAGTTATCAGGGTGCTCATAGCAATCCTGTCCCTATCGGGGTTCGTGGCCGCCTGTCTTGGCTGGATCGTGCGGCCTGTTCAGGCTGACTTGGACCTCGCTGAGATTGCGGGCCGGCTTGAGCGTCATTTCAAGGTGTTTGGCGACCGACTCTCAAGCACTGTGAGCTTCATTGGGCGCCCTCCGGGTGACGGAAGCGACTTAGCTTCGGCAGCGATGATGGAGCGGGTCATCGCGAACACCAGTCAGTTGGCAAACACGCTGCGTCTGGAATCGGTGGTTACTTCCAAGCCGCTGGTCCGACAGGCATCGTTGGCGATCGTTGCCCTCCTCGTGCTCATGGGTGTGCTTGTGCAGTCCCCTCAGTGGGCTCAAACGGGCTTGTACCGCTACGTTTATCCGTTCGGCGAGATCGAATGGCCTCCCAGAGTCGCTATCGTCACTCTGACGGGCCCCCAGACCATCGCCTTGGGCGAGTCGGCGACGGTGCGTATGCGTGTAGCCCGTGGATTCAAGCCCGGACTACGTGGCATCGTGCACATACGCAGCAAGGCAGGGCACACTACGTCCATGCCGATGCGTGGCGATGGCGAGGGCCTCTTCCAGGCTACCATTGATGCCCTTACCGAGGACCTGGACTACTGGTTCGAGGCGGGGGACGCGAGCACGAGGAAGAGCCTTCAGACCATTCGTGTGGTGGCGCGTCCTGTGGTAGTGGAGGCCCTTGCAACGATCGCCCCGCCGTCCTATGCGCACACGGCTACGGCGCGCACGTACGACCTGCAAGACGGACCCGTCAACACGGTGATAGGCGCCCATGTAACGCTCAACGTTCGCGCGAGCAAGCCTATCCCAGTAGCCTGGGCGGAAGACTATAAACCTGCCGGCACGCGTCTACATGTCGCTGGGCTGCGCTTTGAACGATCTCCTGAGCGGGAGGCTGAGGAAAGGTTGGTTCCGCTGACCGTCAACCCGGACGATCATCACTTACTGTCGGCACAGCTCGATATAACGGGTGACATGCATTTTCGGATAGAACTGCGCGACACGGAGGGCTTCGCCAACCGCGGAGGTGCGCGGCACTCGATCCTAGCGACGCCCGACAAAACGCCAACCGTTGCGATACTCGAACCGACATCGATCACGGAAGTGACACCGCAGGGCGCTATTCCGCTGATTCTGCGCACCAGCGATGACTTCGGGGTGACGGCTCTTGCCCTGCACGCCGAGTGCCTTGCTGATGGTCGAACCTTCTCGATATCCCTGAACGATCTCCTTGCCGCTATGCCAGGCGAGCCGCGCGAGGGGGCCGCGGCGGCAGGTGTGAGAGGCGAGGCAAACGGATCGGGTGCCGCACGCAGCGACGCCTATGAGGTAACAGCAGCCGAGGTAACAGCGGCCACTGTCGAGTACACGTGGGACATGAAGCCGTTGGCCCTCACGCCAGGCGACGTGGTTGTTTACCACGCCACGGCCACAGACAGTTTTCCAGGCGACGGAAAGGGTGGGCAGGCAGGTCGCTCGACCTTACAGCGCGCGCTCATTATAAGCGAAGTGGAGTTCGACTCGCGGGTGCGGGAAGAACTGGACCTGTTGGCGAAACGGATTCGCAACGTTGCCTTCGACGAGGCGGAGTTGCTTGCCGCAACCATGGCACTCATCCAACCGGGGGACAATCCGACGATCCTGTCGGAGGAGCAGCGCGCCCGGGCGAACGTTCTTGCCGTCAGACAGGCCCGGTTGATCCAGCGTGTAGCCTATCTCGCGCGACGCTTCTCGCGCCTGGGTACGCGGATCGAGGCGAATGCTCCCGGCAACGTTGAAGCACATCGCAATGCGGACCGTGCGAGCGATGCACTAACGCAGGTGGGTGACGGACCAATGGCAGGGGCGGGAGATGCCCTTACCGAGACCGGTGAGCAGGTAGACGTCAGCGCCCAGCAGGCCCTGTTGCGACAGACAGCGCGTGACCAGGAGCTCGCCATCGACCGTCTGCACGCCCTCATCCGAACCATGTCGGAATGGGGCAGTTACCAGTGGTTGGTATCGCAAACTCGGGACCTGTTCGATCGTCAGGAGGCGATCCGCCTGCGGACGGCGTCGCTTGGAAAGACGATGCTCGGGAAGTCCGTTGACGACTTGGACACGACAGAAACTGCCGATCTCAGGCGAGAGCAGCATCGGCAGGAGCAACTAGCGGCTGACGTGGAGGCCCTGCTAGCTCGCATGCAGCGCCTACATGCCGAGGCAAGCGGAAAAGACGATTCCGGCGCGGAAGCGATGGAGGCTGCCCTGCGAGCCGCTCGCGCCGGCAATGTGGCGGCACGGGCGCACGCCGCAGCAGAGGCTATTGCGCTGAACCGTACGGCGGCGGCGGTACTCGAGCAAAAAGCAGGTGCCGAGACCATGCGTCGGATGCTACGCGCTCTCCACGAGCGCAGCACGCGCGAGCTGGCCGAGCTCCGCAAGAGGGTGCAGCGAGCAGAGGATCAGGTGGCGTGGCTGATAGATCAGCAGAGCACGCTTCAGACGGCAGTTCGGGAAGCCGAGCTGACCTCTGCGGGGCCCGACGCCCAGAACTTTGATGTGCTTGAACAAGAGCAACACGGGCTTTGTCGTAACACGCGCCAGGTCGCTGACGAACTGGGGAACACAGAGCGCACGCTCAGAACCGCGCGGACGCTCCGTCTGGCTGAGCTCCCGATGGGGCAGGCTGAGGAGTACCTGCGCGACAGGAGCGCGGCGCGTGCCCTACCCGCACAGGATGACGCGCTCGAGTTACTCGAGGATGCGCTGGCACAGCTCCAGGAGCTGGCGCGAGAAGCTGAGGACGCATCCATTCGACGCTCTCTGGACCAGATTCGTGAAGACCTCGAATCCATCCGTACAGCGCAGCTCGACGTCAACGCAGGAATCAGTGAGTTGCGCCGGGCGGTCGTGAGCCGCGGTGTCCCGGGGCGCTCCGAGGCTCGCGAAGCGGCGCGGCTCGCCAGAAAGCAGTTGAAGGTACGTACCCTGCTCGACGACGTACTACCGGATCTCGAGAAGGTCCCCGTTTACGAATGGGCACTGCGCCGTGCCGCCGATTGGATGGATGTATGCAGAGGACGACTCGATGCCCGACGAGTGGATGATCAGCTCGTCGCTACGGCCGAGCGGATCGTTCTTGAGCTGCAAAGGCTGATCGCGGCTGCTCGGGCCACCGAGGCTCTCCCGGTGGACACCGAGTTCGCCGAGGCCGAAGGGGCAAGGGGTGGGCGCGGCGCCGGTGCGGCCGGCAAACCCGTGCCCACCGTCGCAGAGCTGATAGTGCTGAAGGCCATGCAAACCGAGATCAACGAGCGAACTGCGAACCTGTACCAATCCATTGACTTGGATAACGCGACGGAGGAGCAGCTGCGCGAGCTCAAGTTCGTCGGAGAAGACCAAGTCCAGGTGCACCACTTGACTACACTTGTAACACAGCGAGCGCGACACCCTTAATATGAATACTCCGCCTCGACAACAAGAGCTTCATGCAACGCCCGGCCCTGCATTACGGGCCAAGGCGGCGCGGTCGGCCACCGATAACAACAATCCGGGGCACGCGATCCGTCCCAGCGCACTTCGCTGCCGCGTTGTGGGGATCGGAAGGGCGCAGATACCGGTCGTCGGCTTCGTGATTCTCCTCGCCGTGCTGAATCTCGGGGGCATCGCACCGTTCGGGCAATCGATCGCCGAGGCGGGAGGCATGGGCGCCTTTTGGACGGAAGGCAGACGTACCCGCGGACGGACAAGCGAGCCCGTGCCAGATGCTCCCGGCCAGGACACATCTACCGATGAGAGCAGGCGGCTCGGTCAAAAACTGATCCGCAGCGTGCGCGGCGGCGTCGAGGATGACGTCATGGAGACGATCCTACGGCTGATGGACTCGGCCGCCAGACGACTTACGGTCGACCTCGACGGCGGTCGGCAGACGCAAGCGATGCAGCGGGAGATCATGGAACAGCTCGACGCCGCCATCAAGATCGCCGGCGTTCGTAGGCTGACGCGTTCGCGAACGCCACAGCCCCCGCGCGGAGACAAACGTCGCCGAGAGGATCGGAAGAGCCCCGACTCGGCGCGTGGGGCCGACAAGGCAGAAGCCAAGGAGGACTCCGCGTCGTCTGCGGAGACTGTCGAAGCGGGCCGGGTCCGGCGGCAAGGTAATCGGAGAGGCGGCAGCATGTTTGAATCCCGGCGGACTTGGGGACAACTTCCCCCACGTCAGCGCGATGAGGTTATACAAGGGTTGGAGGAACAGTACCTTGAGCGCTTCCGCGCTTGGATAGAGCAGTACTATCGGGCGTTGCAGAACTCCAATGACGCAGACGTAAGGTGAACCGTGCTGACCGCGTTAGACATACTACCTTCCCGCGGCACTTATGCGCAGGGGGCGCCGGCGGCGTTTTACCAGGCTGAGCCACGTCGGCACAGGCTAACGGCCCCGATCGACCGATCGGCAGGAACCACTAATAACGTGCGGTACGCTCGTGCAAGCGGTCACAGGTTTTGCAGCCCTGTGCTGGGGCTGACATTAGCATGTCACATTAGCCTCTGGGCGCCGGCCGGTGCCTCGACGCCGGCGCCTGCGCCGGAGGGTACGCATGCCGCGAGGCCCAGCGAGTCTGAGCTTTCCTTAGAGCAACGGGCAGCGGTATACAGTGGTTTGACCTGGCTGGCTGAGCACCAGGCGCCGGACGGATCGTACGGCAGCATGTCACACTACGGCCCGCACGTCGGCATCACCGGCCTGGCTGCCCTCGCGTTCATGTCGGACGGCGACACTCCCGGCCGCGGGCGGCACGGAGCCGTTGTGAGCAAGTGTCTGGGCTTTGTCCTCGCCCACAGCTCGGAGAGCGGGCTTCTTGCAGCTGAGACGTCACACGGCCCCATGTACGGACACGGGTTTGCCACGCTGTTTCTGGCCGAGGTGTATGGCATGACCAATCGCCCCGAGGTCCGCGAGGCGCTGCGAAAGGCGGTCAGATTGATCGTCAGCACGCAGAATGACGAGGGTGGTTGGCGCTACCAGCCGGTGCGCGCCGATGCTGATCTATCGGTCACGGTGTGCCAGATCATGGCCCTTCGGGCGGCGCGCAACGTCGGCGTCTACATCGACAAGACGGTAATCGACAAAGCGGTTGATTATGTCAAAACAAGCCAAAACCCGGACGGAGGGTTCCGATACATGCTGGGGTCGGGGGGATCCGCGTTCGCGCGGTCCGCTGCCGGTGTGGCGGCCCTGCAATATGCAGGCGTTTACGCCGGAGAAGAGATCGGCAAGGGCCTAGAATATGTCAGGCGATTCGCGCCGCCGCAGGAGCAGTCGGTTGGGCACTATTTCTACGGACACTACTACGCTGCTCAGGCGATGTTCCTCGGAGGGAACGAGTACTGGTCACGGTGGTGGCCGGCGATCAGAGATGAGCTGATCGACAAGCAGTCACCGGAAGGATTCTGGAGGGGGCAGGCAGGACAGGAATACGGTACAGCCATGGCGCTTATCATACTCCAGATGCCCAATCGCCTGCTGCCGATATTCCAGAAGTAGAAGTGTTATCCAAACCGACTGTTTTCGCTGTTCTTGTTATGATCTCTGCCGGGCGGCAGTGGCAGCCTGCAGCGTGCGCGCAGGGACGTCCGGTCAACCAACAGATCGTTGTCAAGACCGTGCGGGAAGATGCGCAGGCGGGGCAGCTTGAATCCCTTTCCTTACGTGGGGGTCTTAGCATGCGCAGCGAGGCAGCCGGGCAACTCCAGATTCCCACCGAAGATCTCGTCCGCATTACCGGTGCCTCTAACGCTGCCCGAGCCAAGGCACGCGACGTCACCTTGACCATGCTCGGGGGGGATGTGCTCTACGGGCGGATCGTTGACGGGGCTCACCGTGATGGACACGGTGGCGGTGTTGCTGTCCACCGTCCCGTCGTTGGCCTTGAAGGTGAAGCTGTCCGCGCCGTTGAAGTTGGCGTTGGGGTTGTAGGTACA
>JBHHXS010000036.1:0-18140 GCA_046757145.1 Phycisphaerae bacterium
GGGAGATTCTGCGCTTTCAGCAGCCGACACCCTCGCATTTATGCAACGTGGGGGTAGACCCGTACGAGTACCACGGAGTACTACGGTACAAGCCTTATGCGCGGACCATCTTTGCTACATTCTTGTCGATGTGGTACTTGCCGTCTCGCAGCTTTATAGCGACGTTGGCATCTTCGAGGTGGTTGAGATAGCGAAAAGCAGTGCGCCGCGAGCACCGCAGCATGCGACCGAGTTGGTTGATGGAGGCTCCTTTCTCCATCAAGCCGATCATCTTAAGGTGTCGTCCGTAGATCGAGCGCTCGCTCTCAAGATCCTTGCAGAGCTTCTGTGCAGCTTTCCTTGCCGCGGCGTTCTTGCTGTAGCACTTCGACCTCAGCGCTGTCTTCAATGCCACGTGGATGGCCAGAGCCTCAGTAAAATCCGACCGCGCACCAAGTTGACTTCCCATGACTCGCTCCTGATTCTGTGCCAATGTCCCTCATTCTCCCACCGCCGCGAGAGCCGCAGGATCGTCCGGGTTATGTCACCATTCTGCCCGCCAGTTGCAGTGGACGTGTGGTAATATACGAGGGTACTGACCTGCTGCCAACACTTGTCACCCACAATCCTGTGTCGGGCTTTGGGCACTTGCTTCGACCTGCCCTGGTCGATGCCCTCTGGAGCCGTGGGGAGTATTACTGAGCCGAGAAGCATATGCAATGGTTCAAAACCCGAACCACAAGGATCGCTTCGAACAGACGCCCAGCGGGGCACCCTCTGATGCTCAGATGGAGCTGCCCGTCAGATTCACGCTCAGCGACTCCGATGCCAAGGCCCTGTACGGTGATCCGTCCGAATGACGCCATACTTGGGTATCTGGCCCTCGCCTCGTTTTGTAATCCGGGGCGAAGGTCAGTTTGTTAGCGTTGCGTTTGGGTGTCGATTCGACTGTCGGCCTCAGCTACGTTTTTCCCGACCGTCTCAGTGGGACGCTCGCCGCGTCGCTGATCCCGTCGCCAACCCCTAGGTCAGGTGAGGGTCGACACCGGGAGGACTCTCGTACAAGTGGCGCAACTGGTCGCCCGCGCCTGCGGCGGCGACGCCAGGAACATATGGAAAGATCAACCTGCTACTGTAATAAAACAGACGCTGCAGCGTATCCACGGGATCGGACCGGGTATCGCGGGCATGGTCGTAATCTTGCTCGACACGCTAGAGGAAGTCTCCCTTCGCCCCGAAGACTATGCCGAGATGGACCCCAAGCCGGACGTTCACGTCAGGAGAGTCTTCCAGCGCCTGGGCTGGTGTGGTCGGAATCCCACGGAACGTGCCGTAATTGAAGCGGCACGCCGACTCTACCCACCATATCCGGTGAAGCTGGACGGTCCGGCTTGGCATATCGGTCGGACGTGGTGCCATGCTGAGCATCCGGACTGCGGTGCCTGTCCTATGACACATACGTGCCCAAGAATCGTGTAGGGCCTGCCCTACGAGGCTGCAGCGCCTGCTTCGTCATCGATGATGACGCGGCGCTGTGGACATATTGAACGGCACGGCAGAGGTTGCAGCGATAGCCGTTGCTGCCGTCGGTGTGACGCCGCCGAAAGGCGACCAGAATCGGCTTGGTCGGGGACTAGTCCTTCTTCCGTCGTTCTTGGGCGGCTAAGCGCTGCTCGGAATTGGGGATCAGGTCAAGACGGCGCCGGAGTTCGTTGAACATCTCGTCGATCGGGCCGTACAGGTCTACAAGCCGCACCTTAATCGCGGCCAACTCTTCATCGCCCCCCGTATTAGTCCGGATGCGTTGCTCGAGTTCCGCGATTTCCTCTCGGTGTCCGTCGCGATGGGCGACAGCGCGTTCTTTGAGCTCCGCGAGGCACGACAGCACTGCTGTACGCTGTCCCTCATCAAGTCTGTAGGTCCCGATGAACTCCGCTGCGTAACGGTCCCACGCCTTCAGCTCGATTGCGATGTGGTCCGTTTCGGGGCGCACCTCCTGCGCCGGGGTACTCTGTTCGCTCATGCGCTTCGCTGCTTCTTGTCGGCGCTCGCGCCTTTTTCTCCGTCGTTCCCCGGGCGGCCCCGCCCAGAAGTCATCGACATCGAAGTTCCCGCTTTCCCATTCCTTGAGCTTGCGTTCAGCAATCTGAGTACCGAGTCCAACCTGCAACACATCGCGCTCGAACTTGGCGCGTTGATCCGGGTTGAGAGCCTGCGCTACCTCGTTCATGCCTGCCGTCAACTCCTTACGTAGCTGATTGAAGACGGGCAGGGCCTGTTTTGCCCACGACTGTACGTCGTTCTTCGTTGGCGGAGCCGCTGCGACGCGCATTTCGATGAACTCGTTGATCAGGGGCTGGATCTTGGATCGGTTATCTTGGAGAAACTTGTGCCAACGATCGACTATCGCCTTGCGGACTTCCCCCCTCCGCTGATCATCAAGCTCGTACCCCTCCATAACACCGTCAGCCCAGCGGTGAAGCAGCGAGTTCATCAGCTTCTCAGAAGGCCAGAGACCGTCGATCGGCGGCGAGGGGGCAACCTTGGGGGCGGACCGGTCGTTGGGAGTATCCTCCGCACCGGCGAAGCTCGTCGCCGGTACCGCTGCAAGAGCTAGTACCACAAGCGAAGAAAACATGTCCAATCGTATTGTCTACGAAGTAGCTGGAGACATCAACCTCGAAGCGGCGCCGGAAATGCGTACACTGGTAGTCCATGTGGCTGGTCAGGCGACCGATCCCGTGGTTAGCGGCAGTGGCCGTGGCCGTCCATGCCTGCGCGCTGGGAGCCGTCCACCTACGTGTAGGAGGGGTGGACGGGTACGCGTTCAGTTCGCTGGATGGCAAGGAATACTACGCGATCGCGCGCAACCTAGTCGACCAGGGCGTCTTCAGTCAGGACAGCGCTGCGCCATACAAGCCGGACACGTGGCGGACACCCGGATACCCCGTATTCCTCGCGCTGGCCATGTTGTCGGTCGGCAAATCACCGGGTGCACTGGTCGCGGCACAGCAACTGCTAGCGGTTATCAACGTCCTTTTGTTCTTTCTGACAACGAGCAAGCTGCTTGGCAACAGGTGGGGGACAGTGGCCTCCCTCTTGTTCTTGTTCGAGCCGTATCACCTGTACTACTCGACCTGGTTGCTGTCGACTACCTTGTTCGTTACCGCTCTTCTGGCAAGCTGGTACTCTTGGCAGCGTGCCGTCGAGCGGTGGCAGGCAGCTTGGCTCATGTGTCTGGGGGCAAGCTGCAGCATGCTCGTGCTCATCCGCCCGGTCGGCGCACTTGTCCCGGTGGTAGCGGCGCTGGGCGTTGTGTGGTTGACCCTGCGGGCGCGTGGGCACACGCCAAACGGCAGCGTGCAACGCCGGGGCAAAACGGGGCTCGTCCTTTTCATGATCACTTTGCTGACACCGTGGGGGGCCTGGGCGGTGCGGAACAAGATCACTGCCGGTCACTTCGCCCTGTCTCACCAGTCCGGAGTAGTGCTCGCCTATTTCAAGGCTACCGAGGTGCTCCTGTGGAAGCAAGGTCGTTCTGCTGATCGCTACTTGGAAACATCTCTCGACCCCGCGCGGGCAGACTACCCGCACACTGTCTGGGAGGACATCGATGAGCGTCTCCGAGCCCGCATGAGCCATTTGCCTAACGGCCAACCGGCACGCCTTGGCTGGCGGAATCTGGCACAGGGTAACAAAACCACGCTTGACTCATTTGCAGTATCTGAAGCGCTGGGGCGGATCGGCTGGGGCTATCTCGCGGACATGCCGTTCATCACGGCGGCGTGTTGCCTGGCGCGTTGCGGATCGATACTGACGTTCCCACTCACTCTTGCGTTGCGCCCGCCTGCGGGTCTCGAGGCGCGGCGCGCAGCATGGTTGGCAATGTCGCTGCCGTACGTTCTGTTATCTCTAGCAGCATTAGTCACGCTTATCCGATCGTGGCCGACCTACGGTATCATGTACTTTCCGCTGGGTTGCACCGTCGCGTTGCTGCTGGCGTCGACGCCGCAGCTCGACCCCCGGTTCCGTGTTCCGTTGATCCCAATGCTTATCTTTATCGCCCTGCGTCCAAGATGAGAATCGCCTTCATTGTCACATCGTTCCCGACATTGTCGGGGACGTTCATTTTGGACAAGATTACCGGTCTGCTCGCCCGGGGACATCAGGTCGACGTTTTCGCCGAGCGCGCCGGAGATCTTGATCGCCTTCACCCGGACGTCAGACGGCATGGTTTGCTGGAGCGTACCTACTGTTCCCATATGCCTGGCAACATGGCAGTTCGATATGCACGAGGACTGGCGCTGTTTCTGGTTCACGTATGGCGCCACCCCCGCGCAGTATTGCAGTCCCTCAACGTCTTCAGATACGGTGAGCTCTCAGCGTCTCTGGTGTTGTTATACGGGGCGATTCCCCTGCTGGGCCGGCGATCGTACGACATCATATCCTGCCACTTCGGCCCTAACGGCTTGAAAGGCGCCTTTTTCATCGAGGCGGGCCTTATCGAAGGCAGGTTGGTCACCCATTTTTACGGCTACGATCTAAATGTCTATCCCCGCCGACGCGGTCCGCGCGTGTACGACAGACTCTTCCGGGTAGTCGATCTATGCCTTCCAATCTCCACCTTTCTTGCGGATCGCGCGGTGGCCTTGGGATGCCCTGTGGAAAAACTCGTGAGATTGCCTATCGGCAAGGACTTATCCAAGTTCGCCTACGCCGAGCGACGCCCAACCCCGGGAGGCGAAGTACGTATCTTAACCGTCGGACGCCTGACGGAGGTCAAGGGGTTCGAGTACTCCATTCGCGCCGTGGCGAAAGTCGCGCGGAAGCACCCGCGTGTTCGCTACCAGATCGTCGGCGATGGTCCCCTCATGGGTCGCCTCAGGAGGCTGGCCGCGGAGCTCGGTGTCGCTGATCGCGTTGACTTCCTCGGCGGATGCGCCGAGGATCGCGTGCTGGAGCTTTACGCTAAAGCACACATCTTCCTGCTTGCGGGTGTAGTGGCGCGGGACGGAGCAGAGGAAGGCCAGGGGGCGGTGCTGATCGAGGCCCAGGCGGTGGGACTCCCCGTTGTGGCGACGCGCGTCGGTGGAGTCTGCGAAGCTGTCGTCGACGGCGAATCGGCTTTCCTGGTGCCGCAACGCGATGTGGATGCCATCGTAGACAAGTTGCTCCATCTGCTGGACCATCCCCACATATGGCCCGAGATGGGCCTGGCCGGTCGACACTACGTCGAACAGTACTTCGATATCGACCGCCTCAACGATACGCTTGTGGGGATGCTGGAGAGGCTCCGAACCGGTGAACTCGACGCGGCTGATCCACCGTGAGCGCGCGGCGGGCGGTGCACTTGACGGCGAGGCGCTACAACAGATTGCGTTTGCGCACAAGGTCCTGGTACGCGGGGCGTGGATCGGGGTAGGCGGACTTCTCAGGCAGCTTCCACTTGCGGAAAAGGCGCTCGTTGGATCGTCCGTGGTGATGCTCCAGATCGAAGGCCCTGCGGGCGTCATCGTACTCGTCGTGGCGAATCAGCGCCCGTCTGCAACCCACGACCTTAAGCCCGGCTTGCAGTTGCACCTTCAGGGATAGGTCAGGGTCCCACCCGAAGGAGACATACTGCTCGTCAGCGTAGCCCAGGCGTTCGAGTAGTTCGCGTCGCAGCAGCCCGAAGTTGGCATAGGGGTACCCCCGAACGTTGAAGAACCCGAAGCATTCGCCGTCAACGTATACCTCGTCGATGCGGTTGCGCTCCTGCTTCATCGTGTGGTAGAAGCCGACCATCCCCACGTCCCGCATATCGGTACGTTCTAGCAGGGCGATGGTCTCGTGCACCGAATCAGGCATGAGCTCCGCGTCATCGTTGAGCCACATGACGTATTGTCCTCTTGCGAGGCGGAACCCGCGGTTGACTGCTATCGTCACTCCCCGGGCGGAGGGCTCCAAAACGGCCAGCACGTCCCGCTGCGATGCGAGCCATTCGCGCGTGCCGTCCTCTGATCGCCCGTCGACGACAAGCGTCTCATGGGACACTTCCACGGTCCGGCGCACGGAGTCGAGGCAGCGCATCAGCAGTTTCCTGCGATTGCATGTGGGAATGATTATGCTGACCGTGGGGTCCAAGCGTATCTCGCCTGCCGCGAGCGCGTACGCGCCGGCGGAATTGCGATTGTCTCATCGGCCCGATACATGCCGCCCATTGAGCCTTTATAAGGTATCCCGTAGATGCGCTTCAGGCTACGCGTTCATCGTCCGATAAGATAAGGATGAGGCGGCACGGCGGCCGCGCGAGGAGGCTATGCAGTATAACCAAGTGGTAAAACCCGGGATCGAGCAGGGCCTGCTCCCCGCGCTGTCGCCTGATACTCTGGCCTCCCTTCATTTCGGGGAGGGATGCCTGATCGAGGAATACTTGTTTCTTCGCAGCCTAGCTATTCTCCTGCGCCCTGCGCGCATTCTCGAGCTGGGAACGAGCTGTGGCGTTGGTGGTTTGATGCTACTTGATGGCGCTACGGCCTTTGGGCGGACGGCGCATCTCACCACTATAGATGTCAGTGCTAAGCGGGAGTTCGAGGCCAACTCATTGCTCTTTCCCCACTTGCGCCGTCACGTCGAGCGCATCATCGCCCCCAGCGACGAAGCCCTGCCTGCCTTGGCCCGGCAGCAGCGCAAGTTCGACCTGGCCTTTCTGGACGGCGATCACTCGGCAGAGCAGGTCGCTCGCGACTGGAATCAACTGCAGCGCCTATGTCACCTGCACATCGTGCACGACACGGATCAAATGCCCGGATGTCGGCAGCTAGTGGCGCGAATCCGTGACGGGGGCGGGTTCGACGTCATGTCTTTCTCTTACCCGCTCGGGCATCAGGTGTTCCACGCCCTGCAGGCGGAGGGAAACATCTACGATGGCATCTATCACCAGAGTCAACTTGTCTGGACAACCGCCACCCATGGTCCGGGACTGACGTTGATCAGGCGGCGCGAGGCCGTTTCCGCGTTGTCCGAGTAGGCGGTGGATGTCGGTCAGACCGGCGCAGCCTCGTCCGCACGGTGGTACGAAGCCTCTCGCGCGGTGAGAAACGGACAGGCAATCCAGTCTTTTCCTTCGACGAGCCCCTTTTTAGCCAGGCGTTGCGCGAGCACCGTACCACCTGTCGCGGGGGCCGGGCTGATCAATATCAGTTGTCCGGCATCAGCACCTGCGATTCCTTCCGGCTTAACGAGCTCGAATCCACGGTCCCGGGCAGTGTCGCGGGCGCTGAGGCTGTCGTCCCACACTTGTATCTGTCGGGCGAGTTGTCGATGGGTGGTCAACCAGTCCGCTATCAGCCTTCCGTGCCTGCCGAAGCCGAGGATAATCACCTCCTTGGACTCCGCGGAGCACGCTTCCAGCGCGGCTGCGAGAGGCGAAAACGTGGTCAGGATGCCAGGCTCGACGACGAGCAAGTCGCGTTGGCAGGTCACGCCACGGTCGGTCAGCGTGACATGTGCGGGGCTGCCTGCCATCGCGACGTAGAGCGCTCTTTCCGAGCCGGGGGCATGTTGAAATTGCGATTGAGGGACCAGTTGATCGGGCCAATCACCCCAGTTCAGCTCACGCTTCCATCGCGACGTATGCTCCGTGCCGTCGTCCCACACTCGAGCCTGCCCCGGTGCGAGGTCGAGGTACAATGAGAACCCGACGATGGAATCGCTTAGCCCGCAAAAGACGACGGCGTCATACCTGCGGGTGATCGAGCGGTCATGGAGTTGGGTGAGTCCGTCGAACTTCTCGGGCCATCTGATCGGAGGAGGCCAACCGACGCGCGTGAACGCGGCTGCCAGGTCGGGCGAACATCGGTGAATCCCCGGCCTGCACTCAGTAAACTCGGCGGTCGCCAGGCCCCAGTCGTCCGGATTGTGGTACCCGCTTTCGGAGAACGGGGGCATGTGTAACCTGCCTGCCTGCTCTTCTGCGTGGTCGATATGAAATACGGGGTGGGGGCTACGGTGGAGCTCGATGCCCAGCCGGCGCACCTGCCCGATGAGCTCCGCATCGACGCCCATCGACGCGTCGACCCGCTCGTGAAACCCCCGGCAGCGGAGCCAATCCGCCCGGTGCATAGAGGCGAAATCCCCCGCGGCGTTCTCAAACCAGGGCACGATCTGCGTACCATGGCGGCGCACGATCTCATGTTCGGCTACACGGTTGCGGCGCTCCGCGCAGAATCTTGTAACATCCTCCACGCTCTTCTGTTCGATTACCGCAAAGTCGATGTCATAGCGCGGCGCGCGCAGGCAGACGCCCTTGGGCATGTCGAGGACGGCTTTTACGACTTCGGATGTCAAGAGAATGTCAGCGTTTGCAGCGACGACTCGTCGCCCGCGTGCCCGCCGGATCCCGACGTTACGGGCGTGGTATTGAAGAAAGGCGATCCCCGGGCGGAACCCATCATGTATCGCCCGGGGGACCACAAAGCAGCGAGCTTTGGGCGTCAGTGCGACGAAGCGCTCTGAGAGCAGGCTGCGGTCCTCCAGGGGAGCCCACTCCACCAGAATCAGCTCGAAACGGTCGACACACTCAGAGAGCACGGCAGCGTTGTGTGCGAGGGCGAACGGGGCGACACGGTCGAAGGAGCCGTTCCAGTTGTCGTTGCGTCCGGAGACAACAACGGACAGTTCGAGCTCTTCAGGATGAGTCACGTTGGAGACACCGGCAATCACAGCGGATCTGAAGCAGGTGCGCTGTGGTGCTGAGCTGTCAGTCGCTCGCGAATGAAATCCAGTAAAGTCGCCGTGAACCCCTCATAGGTACAGGTGCGCCGCACGACTTGTGCCATCTGCGAGGCAATCGCTTTGCGCTCCTCCGGTTGGCCCAGGAAGAACTCAGCCCGCTCGATAAAGGCCTCCTCGCTGGCGAAGGTTATCTCGGCGAACCTCGGGAACAGCAACGAAGCGCTGGTCGGGTCGTCCGCTGTGGCCCTCAGATACTCGATGACGCGCGGTATGGGAAGCTCATCGTCCGACGGTAGCAGGAGTCCTGCCTCTCCGAAAGCGCGCAGGCAGCGCTGCACCTCGGGAAGGTCGGAGGCCCGCAACTCGTCCATATGCGTGACGCCCAGACGGTCGATGATGTCAGCGAGCTCTACCGCCGCTTCCCCGATGAAGTCGCCGGGGTTGTGTCGCACGAGGAAGAACCCGCCTGACGAGAGGCCGTCGAGCAGCCTCTGGTGCACAGAACCGAAGCCGCTGACGTGCAGGCTGATTGTCGAAGCCTGATACACGCACCGCAAGTCGTACCCGTTTTCGACGGGCCCGCGAGCAAACTCACCGAGCGCGGGATGTGTGTCCCAGCCGTTCCCGTACAGGGCGAAGCTACGTCCGGTGCGTTTCGCCCAGTGCCCGACCCATTCCAACGTCTTGTGCCTGATCAAGCGGTCATGGAGCCTGCTGGCGAAATCGCCGAACACTCCGGTGCGGATCGTGTCGGTCGCAGCTCTCACCCCGGTCTGGGCTTCGCAGCGTCGTACAAGCGACTGTATGTGTGCCGACGTAAGGAACTCTCCCCGGTCGACGCACTGCGTCAGCTCTTCGTGTATCGAGCGCAGCAGTCTGCGTGACGCGGAGCAGTCCAACCGTGCGGCGTACTCGCTGCACATCTGTTCCGCGGACTTCGAGGCATGCGTTGTCGCTGAGATGTCGCACTTATGACGATTGTAGTCTGCTGCGGGCACGGGCGACGCGTCGTACACCGTTGGGTCGGTCGGAATGACGCACGACAGATACCGCTCCGCTGGATAAGCATAGTCCCTCACGAAGGTATGCTTAGAGAATCCACATACACTATCCATATTTCCGACGGAGCGTCCGGCCTGCGTGTTGGTCAGATTGGTCAGTTCATCCTGTATCCAGCACACATAGGGGAGGTTAAGGGGGATAGTATCGGTGTACTCCCGGCGCAGGTGGTCGATCACAACAACCAGGTCCGGCTTCCATTCGTCGATGATCTCGGCCTTTGTGGCGTTGGTACAAGGGTCATGATCGGTTTGCTCGATGAGGAGGCGGAATTCGTGGCCGAGTCGTTCGAAAGCAGCCTGCCAGTCGCGCATGGAATGCTGTAGGAAGGTCGTGAACCGGCTGGTTATCCCAAGGACTCGGAGTTTCTCGCCGGGGCGGTATCGCCTCTCCCAATGCCCCGCCGGCAGGGATTCATATCGGCGCATGACTCGGCTGACCACGGAGTGCATGGCATGGCCCCGCTGCGAGCCGAGCCGGCTGAGCGCCTCACCCAAGGCGGCGGCCTCCGGCGGTGTGGCACCGTACCCCTGAACCACGTAACCGGGCAGGGCCAAGCCGGGATGGCTCGCGAGGTGTTCTTCCAACTCCTGCACACACTCGGGGCCTACGAACAGCGTTGTACGCTCATGGCACAGGTGATCGAGCGAATCCTTTACGTAGAGGGTGGCCGCGAAGCTGAGCAAGTCGGGTTCCAGCACGTAGATACGCGGGCTGAAGGTCAGAAACATGTGCCAGGTGGCGTCGAACACCCGGTCGAGAAACGCGCCGAACCTATCGCGCAGGATGATATACGGGCTGCACACCAGCGCGTTGGGGTCGTGGGGCAGCTGTGACGCCGAGGCAATCTGACGAATCGGCCTGAGATCCGGGAGCCATCGACGATGGCCATCAACGTCCCTGGCCGACAGATGTACATTGCCGTCGACCGTTTGAAACAGCTCAGCCGTGCGTGGGGTGCCGCGGAAGGCGTAGTCGTGTCGGCGAAGATGGGGATAACGTTCGAAAAGGCGTGCGCAGTTCCGTTCGAACCGGTCCTGCAGCACAAGCCACGATACCCGCCCGGAGGGAGCCCGCCGGATCTCCTTCCCCAACGCCTCTATCTCCGACACCGACGCGACCGACGAGGCGTCACCGTGACGACCTTCTTGTGTCCCGGCCAGCCTGCTGAGAACCTCGCGTGCCGGCCCGATCAGGCCGAGTGTGATGTATGCCCGGCAAGCGAGCACGGCAGGAGTGAGGTCGTGGGGCTGCTCTTGCACGCGCGGAAGGATCTGCTGGAGCACTTCATAGCAGTCCCCGTACCGGTTCGGTTGTGCAGGGGGGGGGCTCTCCTGCGGAGGCGGCGCCGTGGATGCGGTGTGTGTCATCAGCGTTCTGCCGTCTTGGCGGGCACCCCGGCTAGGTGGGCAACGGCGTGCCATTGCGGGGAGCGCACGCCTTGCTTATCGGCACCGTGGTGCACAGGCGATGAGGCGAACCGTCTCTACGGCTAAAGGCTGCATGGTCAGCAACCTAAAGCACTCGATGGCAGGGTGCCGATACTTCGAGAAGTTAGCGGACGCTGTAGCGACGGCAGGTGGGGAGCGCGCCCAGTGCAAGCCACTATCGAGACGGTTCGGGGGTTTTGGGATCGGCGCCCCTGTAACATCCGCCATTCGCCCGAACCCGTGGGCACGCGGTCCTACTTCGACCAGGTGGAACGCCGGAAGTATTTCGTCGAGCCGCACATACCGGGCTTTGCCGATTTCGCACGGTGGAGAGGCAAGAAGGTGCTGGAAGTGGGGTGCGGCATAGGCACCGACACGGTCAACTTCTGCCGTGCAGGGGCTGCGGTCACCGCGGTCGATCTGTCCGGGGAGAGCCTTAGCATCACGGCAAGGCGCCTCGAAGTGTACGGTCTGCGCGCGGAGCTCCACCAGGCGAACGCCGAGGAGCTCACCTGTATTCAAGACGATCAATACGACCTGGTCTACTCGTTTGGCGTTTTGCATCACACGCCGAACCCTGCCGCCGCTGTTGCGCAGTGCCGACGTGTTCTCAAGCCCGGCGGCGAGCTGCGCGTTATGCTCTACAACTCCGCTAGTTACAAGGTCGTTTGGGCGTGGCTGAAGTATGTGGGTCGCGGCCGTGGATGGGATTGGCGCAAGGCGATACAGTACTACGCCGAGGCCCAGACGGGATGCCCCGTGGCCCAGAGCTACACCGATCGCCAAGCGCGGGACCTACTGCGGCATTTTGAGGTGATCAGCATCGCCAATGATCACATTTTCCCCTACGTGATTCGCGACTACGTCCGGTACAGGTATCGCAAGGCGTGGTGTTTCCGCATTCTGCCTGCGAGCGTGCTGCGCCGGCTGGAGCGCAGGTTCGGCTGGCACAAGCTGATCATCGCGCGCAAGCCGGCGTGCAGTCTGCAGCGTGAGAATTGTGCCCGCGCGTATGAGTCTTCGCCCCCGTCGGCCTGCGGCCCCCGGGCGACGCACGTACAGGCGTTACAGAGCGTGGCAAGGAAACGTGTTAAGAGTAAGTGCGAAGCGAGGACGGCCTGAACATGTGCGGCTATTGCGCTGATGAACCGACGAGTCTGGCAGTGATAGGCCTGGGCAACATGGGGGTCAGTGTGGCTGCTGTCGCGCTGCGCCGTGGATTTCGCGTGGTGGCGATGGACATTGACCCCACCAAGGTCGCCATGACGCAACGCGGACAAAGCGTAGTGCCGGAGCCGGGTATCCGCGACGTCTTCACGGACGCGCGGCGTAATGATCGCCTGGTTGCAACCACGAGCCTAGAGAACGCACTCGCCACCACCGACGCGTGTTTCATAGCGGTACCTACGCCGTCGGACGACCAGGGCGACATCGATTATCGCATTCTGCTCTCTCTGCTGGAGCGGATGCGCCGTCCGATCTCCGCTCGCGATAAGCGATATGATATCGTGCTGGGCTCTACCGTGTTTCCGGGCGCTACGCGACAGAAGCTTCTGCCGCGTCTGGCGCCTTTGCATCTAGGGCAGGACTACCAACTCGGGGTAAGCCCCGTGTTTCTCCGTGCGGGCAGCGGGATGGAGGATTACCTCGATCCCGGTCGCATAGTCGTGGGGCTGGAGGGTAGCTCCCAGGAGGGCATCCGGGGGTTGTTCCGACTTCTCTTCCCGGATCGCAACGACGTGCGCTTCGTCGATTTCGATACAGCGGAATGCGTAAAGGCCGTTCACAACGCGTGGATGAGCATGAAGGTGGTCTTCGCCAATGAGACCGGTCAATGGTGCAGATCGGTTGGGGTCGACGGGCGCCAGGTGATGGATATCGTGCTTTCCGACAGCAAGCGTCTGTTGTCCAGATCGCACCTCACCCCGGGCCCGCCTTACTCTGGACCGTGTCTACCCAAGGACGCCTTGGCGTTAAGGCGGCAGCTCCACGATCGCGGCCTGGCATGCCCCCTGTTTGAGGCGATCCATCAGAGCAATATCGATTACCAGCGAGGCCTTTTCGACGAGGTTCTGGAGCACCCGGGGTTGGGGTCCGGTGTCGCCGCGTTGGGCGTCTCGTTCAAACCTGAGTTCAACGAGCTCCGCTGGAGCATCGCGTCCGACTTGCTGCAGCAGGCTTTGGCACGGGGGCACGAGGTCTATGGCTACGACCGGGCTTTCGTCGGCTGCAGCCGTGAAGAGTTCCTTCTGGCCTGCCGGGGAGCTGAGCACCTGCATTCGCTCTTCGAGATAGTCCGCATGCCCTTGTCCAAGACCTGGTCGCAGGCAGGCCGAGTCTTCCTTAACATGAACCTCAACGCTGAGGAGTTCGCTACCATTCGGTCGCTGCAGGAAGCACACGCCCGACCGCGCAAGGTGGTGGACGTGTACGGGGGGCCGCACAATCTGGCGTTGGCCGAGCTTCCGGGGGTAATCTACAGTGGGGCGGCGTGGCAGAGCGGCGCACTGCCTCTCGACAGCTCCTCTCGTAGCCTGCCGCGAGCGACGCTGGGCGAAGCGCCTGCGTTGTGCCCGGCGGGGGTATAGCGTCCACAGGCAGTTAGTTCCGCATCACAGCTATGCATCCAAAAAAGCGCGCGTTGTCATGGGCCGTTCGTTTGCCACGACTACAGATACTCTGTAGAGTCTTCCGAAGACGCTGAATCGGAGGCAGATGGTGGCGGAGCCTTTTGACGCCGCGAACACCCTGTTCATCCGCCGCTGGGGCGAGATGGGTGCGACCTGGGGCATCAGTCGCACGATGGCTGAAGTACACGCACTGCTGTACCTTGCAACACAGCCGCTATGCACCGACGACGTGATGGAGCGCCTGGCCATCTCTCGCGGCAGCGCGAGCATGAATCTACGCGAGCTGGAGAACTGGGGGCTCGTACAGCGCATTCACCGTCGGGGTGATAGGAAGGACTACTTCCAAGCGGAGCAAGACGTCTGGCAGATGTTCGAGACGATCATGCGGGAACGCCGCCGCCGTGAGGTACTCCCCATCATGGAGACGATTGAACGGTGCATAGCCATGGTGGACGATAGTCGCGGCGCGCTGCGCGGGCAGGCCCGCAACGCCGCCGCCGACTGGCGCAAGAAGTACACCGATATACTGGAATTCTGCGAGATGATGAACACCCTTTTCAATCTGATGAGCAAGGCCGGCAGGTCCGGCGTAAGGACGATCGCCAGGCAGCTCGGTCGATTCGCGCGATGAGGGCTGCTGAGCCGCCCGGTGCGACTTCCGCTCTACCTGCGTCGGCGTTTTTTGCGTCGGTCTTTCTTGCTCAGCGCCCTGCGTGTGGCTGTGGTGCGTCCCTTCAGCTTTGGCATGCCGCCCCCGGCCATCATTTTGGAAAACTGCGTGCTCATCCTGATGCGTTCCCCGAGCGATCGCCCGGCCATCGACTGCATCATCTTCCGCAGGCCGTCGAACTGCTTGCTGAGCTGGCTTACGTCGGAAGGATCACACCCGGCGCCTCGGGCGATGCGTCGTCGCCGTGAGGCATCGATGATCTTTGGATTAGCGCGTTCTTTAGGCGTCATGGATTCGATGGCCGCCTCCATACGCACGATCTCGCGCTCGTCGAAGTCGAGATCACCGAGCGCGTCGCTCATTCCGGGAATCTTCTTCACCAGGTCCTTCATCGATCCCATATTCTTCATCTTGCGGATCTGGACGAGGAAGTCGTCGAGAGTAAAGCGTCCCTTGGCAGCCTTCGACTCCAGCCTGGCGGCTTCGGCTTGATCGAACTGGCGCTGTGCTTGCTCAACAAGAGTGAGAATATCCCCCATGCCGAGGATACGACCCGCGATCCTGTCCGGGTGGAACTCCTCAAGCGCTTCCACCCTCTCTCCCACCCCGACGAACTTGATCGGCTTGCCAGTTACATGCTTAACGGACAAGGCGGCGCCGCCGCGCGTGTCGCTGTCGAACTTAGTGAGAATGCAGCCGTCAAGCTCAAGACGGTCATTGAATGCCTTTGCAGTGTTGACCGCATCCTGCCCGGTCATCGCGTCGAGCACTAGATAAATCTGTTGGGGACTGGTGGAGGAGGCAATCGTTGTGACCTCATCCATCAATTCCTCGTCGATTGCCAACCGCCCCGCGGTGTCCAGAATGACTACATCTCGATCGGTCTTCCGGCTTTCCTTGATGGCGTTGCGACAGACCTTGACCGGGTTCTGATGGTCGCGCTCGGTGTACACGGGACAGCCCACCTGTGCCCCTAGGACTTCCAGCTGGGAGATGGCGGCGGGGCGTTTCAAGTCCGCAGCCACCATCAGCGGCCTCTTCGCCCGATCGATCAGCATTTTAGCCATCTTGGCGCATGTCGTGGTCTTGCCAGAACCCTGCAGGCCGGCAAGAAGGAGCACCGTCGGGCCGGGACTGACAAAGGGGATCCTCGCATCAACGGGTCCCATCAGGCGCACGAGCTCATCATGGACCAGCTTCACCATCAGGTCCGCGGGCCTCAGCGTTTTGATCACCTCCGCTCCGACCGCTTTCTTGTGGACTTCGTCGCAGAAGGAACGGGCAACCTCGAGGTTCACGTCCGCCTCTAGCAATGCGGTGCGGATTTCCTCCATGACCTCGCTGACGTTGTCTTCGGTAATCCGCCCGCGCCCGCGCAGGCCGCGAAAGATGCTGCCTAATCTGTCTGTCAGACTGTCGAACATGGTGCGATCTTGTAGCCCGGTCGGTGTGACCGGTCAAGCTGTGCTCACCCCTCACAACCGCGCGCCGGCGTCGGTCAGGTCGGCGTCCGGGTGTACTTCAACCGCAGGCTCATCGTCCGCAGTCGGGAAGAGAGTAATCGTCACCGGTGAACACAAACTGGAATTCGGCGAAATCACGCAGGGTCACCGCGCAGTCTCCATCCCGGTCGAACGCTTCGCACCCGTCCCCGCCACAAGCCGCCGGTCCGGAGGCACAAGTCGCGAGTCGCGCGTAGTCGGCGGTATCGACATGACAGTCGCCGTTCACGTCCGCCCAGCGCGATGACCAGGGCCGGTTCACCACAACAAAAGGTGTAGTGGCAAGCCTATGGAGCAGGGTTGCGTCCGCGGGGGCCAATCCCGGGCCGCAGCAGTATACAATCCGCCGAGCGGACAGTGTGTTGAACGGACCGACGAGAGGATCGGTGTTCGGTATGCCGGTCACCGTGTTGACCCATGTTCCGCTGGTCGCATACCTGAATGGGTCCCCGGTGCATGGCGTCAGCAGCGGCTCGTCGTCATCCTGGTAGTACGACGTGTAGACGAAGCCGCCGATATCCGTTTCCAGCAGATGCGTGACGACCAGCGACCCTTGCGCCCCGGTGGCCATTTCCCAGACAATGCCCCCGGGCACCAGGGTGTCCGCGAGCCCGTCGATGAGGACCCCCGTCGTATTGAGGTCGTTGTAATATGTCATCCCCGCAGCCGCCGGGCTGTAGTCGTACAGATCCATCATTCCCGGTATCTGGTGCACCCTCAGCGCGGTGACAATATCATGTCTCTGGTCATAGAAAAAATGGTCGCGCTGAGTGAGAGGTCCGCTGTTGGCGCCCAGGTAGGAGCGGATGGCACGTATCGGGCCGTCTTTGTTGGCCAGGAACGCTCCTTCACCGGCACTGAAGGTGTCTTCACTACGCTCACAGGTATCCGGCGCGAACAGGTTCGTGTGACGATCCAGGATATCGACACCCGTGGAATCGTCAGCAAAGACATTCAGATCATCGCGGATCCATCGATCGGAAAAATGGGTCCGGTAGTGCGACGAGACGACGACACTGTCCTCGGGGTTCGGGCCCACTAAGGTGTCATAGGTTGTGAGGTAATCACCGGACAGCAGATTGAAACTGTAACCCACGTAGTCAGGCGTAGGCTGCGAGGGCATAGCTCCGCCGGTGCGAAACAGATAGACATACGACACGCCGTTGGTGAGAGGGTCACGGATTTCGACTTCCGTTGCGCCATCGAGAGGCATCTCCGGGGGCGCCGGGTTATGGGCGGCTACGCGAGCGCCAGTGTCCCTGGCCATGAAGACAAGTTCGTCGTTAGCGTCGAAGGCTGTATCCGGGTCAGCTCCCGTAAACGTGGCAGGGTCGGTGTAGGCCAAGGTGGTAAAGCCGATGGGCGATAGGCCGTACGCCACCCCGAAGTCGACTTCGGCGCGCTCATCAACCTGCAACGGAATCTGCTCCCAGCCGTTGTCATAGCGGTACGCGAGCACACCGTCGACCGGTAGTCCCAAAAACGCCTCCAGGTCGGCGCCGATGAGAACGACCGGATCGCGCGTGCGGTAAGGGAGGTCGCCCCGTGCGACCGATTCTCCAGCGCACAGGTAGGCGGCGCAGGCGATGACGACGAGGCGCACGCCGCCCCGCCAGTTCCTTGAGCGCTCAGCATACACACGGGTTGACATCGAAGGCCGATAAGACTTACGCCTGGAAGTACCCCCGGACACTCCACACCCCCTGCCAATACCATGATAGCGCTGCAAAGCATGCCGGGCAACGCGCCTGGTCAACACAAGCCGAGCGGACGCCGGGCCCCACGGCACATGTACGCAGAGTAAGGCCGCGCCGGCTGATGCGCCCGTAGCCTTCGCTTCCTACTTGGAAAGACGGCGCATATTGACGGACGGTCGTCGCAGCAGGTGCGTGCACTGTTCCCGGGTGTACAGGTGCACCGGCGTGGAGCTTGGATCGGCTGGCCGCACCATTCGTCAAGAGGCGGCACCGCTCGTAGTCAGTCGTTGATTATTCTCGTGGTGTTGGCTAGACCAGTAAAGCGGCGGGATCCGACGGCAGCCTGCGGCAGGCCCTCGGGCCACAGGCTGAACGAAATCCCGAAGTCGTCCTCCGCTTCGTCGAGCTCGAAGGACAGCGCACTGAACCATCGCGGCATTCTTCTGATAAAGGCGACG
>JBHHXS010000037.1:0-17714 GCA_046757145.1 Phycisphaerae bacterium
CCCCTATGTCCTGGACCGTCCGGATCCGGCCGACGCCCTGGAGGATCGACTCTTGCCCACCGCGGACCAGAAAGCCGGCCGAGACGTTCTCGTTGGTCTCGCGGAGCGCCTCAGCTACCTGTTCGATCGTGATTCGATATGCCCGCAGGCGCCGAGGCGAAAGCACGACCTGGTACTGCTTCTGATCGCCGCCGATGGGTGTCACTTGGGAGACACCTGGGAGCGAAAGCAATCGTCGGCGAACGTCAGTAGTCGCGATGGTGCGCAGGTCGAGCTGGCTGTGCCCGTCGGAGGTCAGCGAGATGAACAGGATCTCGCCCATGATCGAGGAGATCGGTGCGAGGATGGGCGGCTCGACCTGCTCGGGCAGGTTCCCGGTGATGGAGGCGAGTCGTTCGGTGACGGTCTGCCGCGCCCGGTAGATGTCTGTGCCCCAGTCGAACTCCACCCAGATCACGGCGGTGCCGACAGCGGTGGCCGACCGCACCCGC
This sequence comes from Phycisphaerae bacterium, assembly GCA_046757145.1. Taxonomy (GTDB): domain Bacteria; phylum Planctomycetota; class Phycisphaerae; order UBA1845; family UBA1845. The sequence goes on from JBHHXS010000037.1 coordinate 492, forward strand.
CGCACGTTGGCCGCACCGTTGACCGCCGTTTCGATGGGGAACGTGACCAGCGTCTCCATCTCCTCCGGGGCCATGCCGTGCCCTTCGACCAGGATCGTTACCGTCGGCGCCGTCAGATCAGGGAACACGTCGACCGGCATGGTGACGGCCACGTAGGTTCCCCCGAAGAGAAGCAGCGCCGAAACGAGCAGCACGGCCAACCGGTTCGAGAGCGACCATCGAATCAGTGCGTTGATCATCGCAGCCTCCTACGAGCTGTGGGCTTCGCCGTGCGATGTGTGCGCCCGGCTGGTGCCGGTCGCTCGGACAATGGTGCGCAGTATCTCCTGCAACACCGCGGCCAGGTGGAGCCCGACCTGTTCTTCTTCGTCAACGACCGCGTGCGCTCCGGCGCGGATCAATTCCGAGCGATACCTGTGATACCGCGCCCGCGCGACGATGGCCGTCTGTGGCGACAGCGAGCGGACACTCTCGATCACGTGACGCGAACTGGCGGGGTCGGGCACCGTCACCACGACGGCCTTGGCTGCTGCAACACGCAAACGCTCGAGGACCTCGGTTCGGGTCGCGTCGCCAACGTACGTCCGAAGACCGTAAGTACGCGCCGCGTCCGCGGACTTGGCGTTCATCTCTACGACCACCAGGAGTGACTCGTGCCTTTGTAGCAGCGCTTCGGCGATGCCCTGGCCGGCGGGGCCGAAGCCCACGATCACGATATGGTCTCTCATCTCGACGCTGGCCTCGGCCGACGGTTCGCCTGCCCGAGGGCGTGCTGTGCGGCGCCCTGCCGAGAGCCTGCCCGCGGCTGCTGCAAGGTAGGGTGCGGCGGCCACCAGGTAAGGGGTCAGGAACAGGGTGGCGATCGTCGCCGAGACGATCAGCTTGAACAGGTCCCTGTCGATCAATTGCCCCTGTCGCGCCACCTCGGCCAGCACGAACGAGAACTCGCCCACCTGCGCTAGACAGACGCCTGTCGCAATCGCGTGACCGGCCGGGGAACGGAACAGACACGCCACCGCCCACACCACTGCGGCTTTACCGAACACGATCGCCGCCACCACCGGCGCCACCGTCGCCCAATGATTCACCACCCACGCCGGATCACCCACCATGCCGATCGAGCTGAAAAACAAGGTGACAAACAGGGTTCGCAGGGAGGCTACATCGCTGCGGATTTGCGTGGCAAAGGGAGACTCGGCCAACAACATTCCCGCCAGGAATGCTCCCAGCGCCGCAGATAGCCCCAGCCGATGCGCTACCCAGCCGGCCCCCAAAAACGTGACGATGGCCAGCAGGATCGGCAACTCGCGGTTGCGGGCTGCTTCTTCCGCGTTCAGCAGCATCGGGACCACATACTTCAACAGGACGTGCAACACAGCCACTAGGATGACCGCACCCCCGATCGCCCGACCCGTCTCCCAACCGATCTGACCGATCGAGCCTTCGTGGCCCAGCACGGTCACCATGAGTACGAGCGGAACCACGGCGATGTCCTGCATGAGCAGGATGCCCAGCGCGTTGCGCCCGTAAACGCTGTCGACTTCCGCACGGCTCACCAGCAGGCGCAACACGCAGGCGGTGCTGCTCAGTGCAATCATGGCCCCGACTGCCAGCGCCGGGCGCCCGGTGAGCCCCAGCATCACGCAGACCCCGGCCGACATCACGGTCGTTACAAGCACCTGAACTGCGCCTCCGCCGAGTCCGATTGCTCCGATTCTTCGCAACCTGCGCCAAGAGAACTCGAGTCCGATCGTGAACAACAGCAGTGACACACCCAATTCCGCAATTGCCACCACCGCTTTGTGGTTCGGCATCCAGTCCAGAGCATTGGGGCCAAGAAGCGTGCCGGCGAGTAGATAGCCGAGTATCGCGCTCTGTTTCAACCGCTCACACAACGTACCCAACACCAGTGCTGCCAGCAGCAGGATCAAAACGTCCAGCAGTGCCGTCCAAGAATCCACGGGAGTCTCCGTATGCGCGTGTGACCTGCCCTGACGTTCCCGGGCGTCAGGGCAACCAATGATTGTCCCTCCACGGGGCTCGGACCGCCATCACGAAATCGCACACCTTTCTAGTAGCTGACAGCCGACAACTGAAAGTTCATTAGTGGGCGTGACCGTGGCTGAAGGACGCCGGCGAAAGGGAGGCCAGCCTGAGCACGTAGGCACCCCTGGTCACGACGCGCTCGCCGACCTCGAGCCCCGCTCGGACCTCCACGAAACCGTTGTCCCGCACCCCCAACTCCAGCTCGCGCCGCTGGAAGGTCTCGCCTTCCAGCATGACGAACGCGATGGGACGGCCGTTGTCCAACACGATCGCCTCTTCCGGGACCGCGACGGCCTCAGTAGCGACCTGCGTTTCCAGGTAAACCTCGGCGAACATGCCCGCGCGGAACAGACCGTCGGGGTTCGGCAGCGCAAACACGACGGAGACCGTTCGCGTTTCGGGATCGACCACCTTGCCGATGTGGACCAACCGCCCACCGGCCGATCCGAGGATGTCGAACCGCCGGCCCGGATAGGACGGCAGGGTTATCGTGGCGCCCGGGTTCTCGAGCAGACTGGCCAGGTCGAATTCGGAAATGCTCGCCACGCTCCAGACGTGGTTCGTGTTGACGATCCGAAAGACTTCCTGCTGGGCCTCCAGGTGTTCGCCTTCGATGTGCTCGGCGGACACGATCTCACCCGCGATGGGCGCCCGAAGAGGCATCTGGAGCGCGTAGCCGGCGGGTTTCTGTTCACCCTCGGCTGTGCGGACCTGGACACGGAACTGCCCCAGACGCGCACGGGCCGTCTCGTATCAGTGTTTCATGGCCTGGGCGGCCTGGTGCTCCGCTTCCGCCAGCCGCAGGTTCTGCCTCGCTTCGTCATATTGCTGCCCGCTCTCGATGCCCTTCCCGTGGAGCTCGCTCACCCGAGCCAAGGCGCGGCGGGCGAAGTCCAGACGCGCTTCTGCTTGAAGGATGGACCGTTCGACCTCCAGCCCTTTCATCTCCATCTCGAGCTCGCGCTGGGCCAGCTCGATCTGTAGCGTCTTCAACCACGCGCGATTCGCGCTGAGTTGGGCGACGTCCGTGACGGGGAGTGGCGGTTCCACCGTGGCCAACACCTGCCCCGCCTCGACGCGGTCGCCGATCCGAGGAAGTCGCCCCTCCGGCGGGGGAAGCAGTCGGCCGGCCACGGGCGGGCTGACCACGGCCGAAGCACCTTGCGGGGCGACGATCTGAGCCGGGATCGGCAGGCGGCGTACGAGGGTTCGTTTGGACACCGGCTCCTGAAGCAACCCGATCTTCCACTGTTGTTCCAGGAGGAAAGGAACCAGGTCAGGGGGATCATCCTCAGCCGCCACTTCGCCCGCGTGCTCCGCGTCGTGCCTGCTGGCGTGAACGATCAGCGCGCCGACGTCGGCGGTCTCCTGTACCTGTGGGCTGTCGAGCAGCAGCCGCAGGGTGTATTGGCCCGCCGCCTCGGGCTTCCATTCCGGCACGAACAGCCCATCGCGCCTCGGTGCATCCAGCGTCAGGCTGACGGGTTGGCCTCCCGGCGGCCTCATCTCGAAAGTCAAACGGCCCGAGCGGATCGGTTCACCGGTCGCCAGCACCGTGAAATGCGCCAGGAACTTCGCCGGTTCATCCTTGACCAGAAGCGGATATTCCATGAACAGCAGGACCTTGGGCGTTAGCAACGTCACGCTGATCGGGTCCGGCCCGTCATCCCCGCCGTGTTCGTGATCACCTTCGTGATCGCCGTGGGATGCCCTACCGTGGTCGTGGTCGCCGCCGGCCTGACTCGCGCGGCCACATCCCACAGCCGCAAGGGCCAGGACGGCAAGAAGGATGAATAGTTGTGTGAGGGTTCGCATCTTCGCTCTCGCTTGCATCTGCTCCACGTGCCGTAGCAGCACCCGGCAGCGCAGCCGAACTGCGCGCACCGAGAGACGATTCATTCAACAAGTCCGTCGGAAAGGGAATCGAATCAGAGCAGAAGGGCGTGGTTGCTCAGGAGAAGCGCTCGGATCGCGTCGCCGGCGCGCGCGGGTTGCGCGAAGGTCGAGGACCGTCCGGGGAGATCGAACCTTCTGGTGGCGGCATTCGAAAGCATGCCGACGGCCACCGTCATGGACGCGAGCTTCGCACAGGTGGCGGCGGCGCCGGACAGTGCCCGCACCCGCGAAACGAAGTCCGGAAGGTCCAGCACGATCACGATCGGGCCATCATCGCTCGATGGCGGATCGACGCGTTGGCCGGCGTGTTCGTGCTCGTGGTGCCGGTGCTGCGGGGTGCGTTCCCAGTCATCGAGTTCGGCGAGCGTGACGGGATGGCAGTGCACGTCGTGGCCGTGATGGTCGTGAATCAGAAACGCCTGCCGCGTCGAGAGAAGCGCGGGCAACATGGCTACCGCAACCAGGGCTCGACCGGCGCGGCCCGCGAAGGCCTGCCTCGCCGGTAGGCAGGCAACCGGAATGACACGACCACAAAGCCCCATAAATACACTCACTCGAACCAGGCGCCCCCAAGCACGATGCGAAAAATACTGTAGGCCAGACAGTACGGACGGTCAAGTATCGGAGGAACGCGGCCGCCTCAGGACCAGATTCCATATGTTACCCGCCACAAGGCAGTTAAACGTCGCGTGTCGTTGTCCTCAGAAGGCCACGCGCTCGTATGTGATGATGCGCCTCCCGCAGTGCCGGCACTCTCCGCTACGAACCACCTTCCCGCCCCAGGCGCGGCAGGGCCAGCGCGCATGAATAGGCAAAACAGATAGACTGGCGCGATCGGCTGCGCGCGGTTATACCTTCTGCGGACTCGCCGAATGGATCGGCGAGTGGATCTTTCAGAAGGAGTCTGCCAATGGCCAAGCGTCCTTTGAACTTGATCATTCCCTGTAGCAAGCTGCGGGGAATGATCAAGTTCAACCCGAACACGAACCGCCCCGGCGCGCCGTTGTCAGGACAGAATCCGCCAACGCCGCTTCCGTGGCGGACCAGTCGATTCTTCTCGCCAGAACCACCACATCCTGCCTCGGGTCGAGCGTCTGATCGAGGTGGGCTTGGAACAGTTCAAAACCTTCGCGGGGCTGACGTTCGGTTTCATCGAGCCTCCATGCCCGTGTGCAAATTGCAGGGTTTCCGTCCCAATCGCCTATCAGAGTCCTTCAGGGAGGACTACGTGTTGTCGAATGAGCTGCGCGGTTGGGGCCGTGCGAACACCACTATGCCACCGACGATGGTCCGGTCGACCCTGACGCTGCCCAACTGATGCCGGGGAACCGCGAATGGGTCGTCCGCTAGAATGACGATGTCCGCGAGCTTGCCAACCTGCAGCGTGCCGAGAGAAGCATCCCGTCGAACAGCGCGTGCCGGGCAGACCGTATAAGCTCTCAGCGCTTCCTCCAGGTTGAGTGAGTGCGAAGGTAGCCAAACTCTGCCGTCCGAGGTCACAGCGTTGACTGCCGCGTCAATGCCCGCGAATGGGTTCATGGTGACCACGGGCCAGTCACTGCCGAAGCATAGGAGGGCGCCGGCGTCCAGAAGCTGACGAAAGGCATATGACCCGGCAAGTCGCGCCCGGCCCAGGGCTTTCTCCGCGTACCTGCCGTCATCTGCCTTGTGGTAGGGCTGCATTGACGCCACCACGCCGAGCTGTGCGAACCGAGGTATATCCGCCACCAACAAGTGTTGTGCATGCTCCACCCGGGGAGGGAACTTCCCCGAGGCGGTACGCCCAAGCACTGCCTCGTACGCGTCGAGCAGGAGGTGGTTGGCCTCATCGCCGATGGCGTGGACAGCGAGCTGCAGTCCGCGCTTATTGCCCGCTGTGATGCTACGCTGAAGGGCGCCGGGCGAAGCAGCGAATGCCGTGAGTTGACCGCTAGGGTAGACTGCATCGTTGGCCGCGTCGCCGTACGCCTTCCGCATGTAAGCGGTGCGGCTGCCCAGCGACCCGTCCATATATCCCTTCAAACCAGCGACGCGGAGTGTGTCACTATTGATGCCGAAGTCGGCGATTGCCTCGGCACTGTCCGCCCAGTCATCGGTTTGCAGGTAAACGGTGAGACGCAGCGTGAGAACACCGTCAGAATACGCACGCTTCAAGACCGGCAGGTCATCCGGATCTGCCATATCGTGCACCGAAGTTAGTCCAAGTGAGTTGGCATGCTTCATGGCCCGCCTAAGGGCATCCAGGCGCTCGATCAGAGTCGGCTGTGGAATCTTGGAGCGTATAAGGTCCATAGCGGATTCCTTGACGATACCCGTAGGGTCGTGCGTTAGCCGGTCGCGTTCGATCTGCCCGCCGGGCGGATCCACGGGGCCAGACGAGTCAATTCCCGCGAGGCGCAGAGCCACTGAGTTGACCAATGCCTCGTGGCCGTCCATACGGCTTAGAAAGACGGGAGTCTCGGGCGTTACCGGGTCAATCCACTCTTTGCGTGGAAGGCCCGAGTCAGGCCAACTCTCCGTGCTCCAGCGTCCCCCGAGCACCCACTGCCCGGATCGCTTGGTTTTTGCTTCTCGTTCCACCGCTCGGATGAACTCCTCACGGCTACTGACTTGGCGCAGTGTCAGTCGGGTAAGCTGCAGCCCGCCGGCGATTATGTGTGCGTGACAGTCTGTCATACCGGGAATCACGCGTTGTCCGTGAGCATCGATTACGTGCGGGTCCTTCCCGATCCATGTACGCATGGAGAGGTCGTCGCCCACGGCGACGATAGTGGCCCCAGAGACGGCCACGGCCGTCGGCGCCGCGTCGCCCGTTGGCAAGTCGACGCCCGTCCAAACCTTGGCATTCACGATGACCAGGCTGGCGGTTCCAGGCGAAGCAGCGGGGCGAGCGGGCGTGGTTCTCCTAGCCGCCGCCGGGCCCGGCTGCTCATATGACTGAGATCGGGGTGTGTTCTGCATCAGGACGATCGCCGTGGCTGCGAGCCACGTACCTCTGGGAAACCCGCCGGCGTTGAAAGCTCGATCGATTCGCATGATACTACCCATATGTGTGCTGTGTCGTTGCCTGCGAGGGACAGTTCACCCAACGAGTCCGACTCGCCCGCGGCGTTTGGCGCACTACAGCATTCTAAACGATTGTGCGCGATCCGGCGCCACGGATCCGACCGGCAAGCGCGGGGCTCCTGCACCAGCTGGCTGCGCTCCCGGCTCAGCAGGATGGCGCGTAATGCCGCACGGTCGTTGAGAGAATGCAGCCGGACGCTCAACCATTGAGGACCGTACGACATTCTCAGATTCTAATCCACAGCGGTCGCGTGATCGATGCGGCGTCGGGGCGTGATGAGATCGTCGACATGGCCGTTACTGACGGGCTCATCGCGCGACAAGCCCACGCAGGTGCCTGCGTCGTTGACGCGTCGGGCCTGATCGTGTGTCCAGGGATGGTGGATCTGCATGTCCACCTGCGGGAGCCCGGCGAAACTCACAAAGAGACGATCGAAACTGGCACGGCGGCGGCCGCTGCTGGTGGATTCACGTTGGTCGCCTGCATGCCCAACACGAGCCCCCCGATGGACAGCCCGGACATCGTTCGGTTTGTATTACAGCGTGCCGGCGAGTCGGCTCACTGCGACGTAGCACCGGTGGGGGCGATCACTCGTGGCAGAGCTGGCCGCGAGCTTACCGACTTCGCAGCGATGGTTGAGGCCGGTGCGGTGGCATTCAGCGATGACGGTTACGGCGTTGAGGACGACGCGGTGATGCTGGCGGCGTTCGAGCAGGCGGCCAAGCTCAACGCCTTGCTTATTCAGCACTGCGAGTACAAGTCAATCTCGGCGGGCGGGGTGATGCATTTAGGTGACGTGTCCCGCAGACTCGGGCTCCCCGGCTTGGACCCACGGTCAGAAGAGGCCATGATTGAGCGAGACCTCGACCTGTGCCGGCGCACGGGCGGGCGGTACCACGTCGCCCACATCTCTACCGCACGTGCGGTAGAACTGGTCAGACAAGCCAAGCGCGAGGGGTTACCAGTTACTGCCGAGGTCTGCCCGCATCACCTATGTCTTACGGACGCGGCTTGCGCCGATGACGACGTCAACACGAAGATGCACCCGCCTCTGCGGCCCGCCCGTGACGTGGAGGCCTGTCAGCACGGCTTGCTCGAAGGCACGATAGATTGCATAGCCACCGACCACGCCCCGCACACCAACGAAGAAAAGCGGGCCGGATTCCTTGATGCCCCTCCCGGAATCGTCGGACTGGAGACGGCGGTAGGTGTGACGGCTCTGGTGATGGTCTGTTCCGGTCTCACTGATTGGCCCGATCTGGTATCGTGGTTCACGTCGGCGCCCGCGGCAGTGCTGGGGCATCCGCGGAGCATGGGGACACAGCGCCCGGAAGACCCTGCAAACACGACGATCACCTCGGAGCTCGGAAGGATCGAGCCCGGAAGGGTCGCTAATCTCACACTACTCGACCCGCACTCTCGCTGGGTCGTTGACCCGGAGCGATTCGAAAGCAAGTGCTGCAACACACCGTTTGCCGGCAATGAGCTCACCGGCAGAGCGGTAGCGACCATCCGTGGTCACGTCGTGAAACTGCATGCCGGTACTCCGCCCAATCTGATTCCACCGGAATAGCTCCGAGCTTCGACAGGCAAATCCGATAACGCTCCCGAATCACGATGCTCAACCCAGCGGACGTACACAGGCTGCCTGATACTCTCGCCGGCTCACCGGTCTTCCGTCCTGTTCCGAGGCGTGTTCACCCGGAACTCCACCGGAGGTGCTCTGCGTCCGATAGAACACTATACGAGCGTGCGCAACTATGCGCCCTCCTTTTTATCTTTCTAAGGCGGGAGCAAACGGCCGGTGCATCGCCCCCGCGCCGGCGCTTGGCGCTCTTATCCGCGGCGCCGGGTCGCGCACGGTGATTCAGACGTGTGTGTGTAGACCGCATACACGACGGCGGCAGCGTGACACGCGAAAACAGCCAGGACAGTCGGTATTCAGATGACACGCGGCGAGTGACCCCATGCGCGGATGCTGCGTTCACGAGCCGCCGCGAGGTCGTAAGGCAGGGCGCCAAGCTTGCGTTTGTCGCACCGATTCTGTCCACGTTCGTAGCACAGCAGGCATATGCCGCCTATAGCTGCTATCCGCAGGGGCACGCTTGTACCAACGGTGGCGGCGATGCGGAGATCTGCTGCCCAGGTCTTACCTGCAAGGATCCGGACGTAGACACCAACTACACCTGTGAACCTTAGTTGCCGCCCAGCTAGACGCACCGATGTAACCGTCCACGAGCTGGACGGCGAGGCACTGATCTACGACCCCGTGACGGCAGATACTCACCGCTTGAACAGAACGGGATTGTTCATATGGCAGCGCTGCGACGGATACCACAACGTCGCAGAGATAGCCCGGCGACTTACCGAAGGGTACGACGTGGCGCTCGTACCCGCGGCACTGCATAGCGCGCGGATGATAGCTGAACTGGAGAGAACACAATTGGTGACGACGACCCCCACTGTTTCAAACAGGCGTGAGCCTCACAACTATTGAGCGGCGACCGTCGATGTACTTTCCCACCTACGGCCGGACACGACACTTTCAGATCGGCTCGGTGCCTGTCTCATTGACAACCGAGGTGCGCGGACTTCTCGAGGAGTACTCCGCGCTGTACGGCGACTTCCGCATCCGAACCCCCCCGGAAAACACGGTGCAGGTGGGAGTGCATGTGCGCCGACCCGCTTCATGGCACCGGCGTCGGTTTCACGTCACCGTCAACGGGCGTCTACAGTTCTCACCGGCCCGCACCGAGTCGCTGATCCCCTATGTAGAATGGGCGGTGAACTGGGGAATGGCCCGCCTCCTGCCTCAGTATCTTCAGCTTCATGCTGCCTCGCTCGAGGTAGACGGCGCCGGCGTCGTTCTCGCGGGGGCGTCGGGAAGTGGGAAATCTACGTTGGCGGCGGGGCTGGTGGCGCGCGGTTGGCGTTATCTGTGCGATGAGTTCGCGTTGATTCACGTTGGGACGCGTGCCTTGCATCCTTATCCGCGGGCGATCTGCGTAAAGAAACCAAGCTTCGCGTTAGTTCGATCACTTGGCTTCCAATTGCGGGCAAAGAGACGCTGTGTGAAGGGCGCGAAAGGGCCGGTGGGTTTCCTCAATCCGCTAGGCATGCGTAGCGACGCTCTCGGCCGGGCCTGCCCCGTTCGATATGTGATCTTCCCCAGCTATGTGCGCGGCGCCCGGCCGTCGCTGATTGAGATGAGCCGTGCGGAGGCAGGGTTCGCCTTGCACCAGGTGTGTTTCAACGTGCTAGACTGCGAGGCCGTAGCGACCGATGTGCTTGCCGCTGTGGTGCGCCGGGCTTGGTGCTACAGGCTCATTGCCGGTGAACTCGCCAGGACGTGTGATCTTCTCCAGAGACTGATCGCCGGGAAGGCATGCGCGACCGGGCGAACGGCTGTGCGAGGGCGGCTCCCATGACCCGTTGGCATGTACACACGGTCGCCGTAGCCATGACGGTTAAAGACGACCCGGTTGGCAGCGCCGTGACCTTAAGCTCGCTGGCAGCCCAGACGCGCAGGCCGGACGAGATCATCGTCGTCGATGGCGGCTCAACCGACAATACGGTGCAGGTGGTGCGTCAATACGCCGCGACCATGCCACAGCTTCGAGTTATCGAGGTGTCAGGGGCCAACATCGCCCGGGGGCGCAACATCGCCACCGAAGCCGCCAACAGTGAGATCATAGCGACGATCGATGCCGGGTGCCGTGCCGAGCCCCAATGGCTCGACAGGCTGCTCGCACCGTTTGCGTGTGGGCAGAACGTGGAGTTTGTAGCTGGATTCTACCGAATCGAGACGCGCAGCCTGCTTGAGCAGGTCGTGGGTCTCGCGACTATGCGTGGGCAACTGAAGGCCGTATCTCCCAGTAGTTTCAATCCGTCATGCCGATCGCTAGCTCTGACAAAGGCCCTCTGGCTGCGCGCCGGGGGTTGGCCCGAATGGGTCGATTACTCCGAGGACACACTGTTTGACCACAAAATCCGTCGGATGAACGTGGGCTGGCACTTCGCAGGCGATGCCGTCGTGCATTGGCGTCCGCGCAGCTCGTTCGGCGCAATTGCCAAGCAGTTCTACAACTACGGCACCGGCAGGGGCCATACCCAAATAGATGCCGAAAGCTTCCGCTACAACCTGCGCAACACTGTGATCGTGCTGACGGCGGGGGGGCTCTGTGTCTTGAGCGCGTGGGCGGTGCTGCCGTTTGTCGTCCTTTGCGCCTATTTCTTCGTCTGGGTGCGCCACGCGCAGGCCGCCCGCGTTGCCCGTCACACCGGGGAGTGGCTTGCATATCCGATGTGTCTGTGTGTCGTGTGGGTCACGATGTCGGCTCATTTGTGTGGCTACCTCGTGGGCTCGTGGCAGCGCATGCGAGACCAGGACAGATACCGCCATCGTATGGAGGCTTATCTGGCGGGGTCGTGATGCCGATTGCGGGCTTTGCGCCGCACGGAGCATCCCGTTCCCCAACTCCGTACGCCGGGACACCTCGGTTCATGAGTCGCACGCACGGCACATCGCAGGCGGCATCCTCAGAGCGTAAGCGCTGGCTCTGCATCGCCTATGCCTTCCCGCCGATCAACCGCAGCGGAACTCATCGTACGCTCGCGTTCGTCAGGCATCTTGACAGGCTTGGATGGGATGCAAGTGTTCTGACCGTTGAACCGAAGGACGAACCCGTCGATCGTCTGTTGATGGAGGAGGTACCTCCGTCGGCAGCGGTAATGCCTATCCCGTGGGTCGATCTTGTCGCCGAAGTCAAGCAGGTATTGCGAGTGCCGCTGTCAACGCGCCCCACCACCGGCACTTCGCAGGCGGGGACACCGCGTATACACGCTGACAACGAGGCGTGCAAGTATCGACGCCGGGTAAAGTCTGCGGCCAAGGTCGCATCGGGTTTCGTAAGAGCGGCGGCCTCGCAGTTGCTCATCACTCCGGACTCACGGGCGGGTTGGGTGTGGCCGGCGGCCCGCGCGGGGATGCGCCATATATGCGCGCGTCGGCCGCACGTCATCTACTCAACATCACCCTACGCTAGCGCCCACCTGATCGCACTGATTCTCAGTCGACGCACGGGAGTGCCCTGGGTGGCTGACTTCCGCGACCCGTGGCGTGACAACCCGTTTAGGCGATCCGGCTCTGCAATTGCTGAACGCTGGGACGCTTTGCTCGAACGTATGGTGCTGCGGCAAGCGAAGCGCGTCGTTTGCAACACGCCGACGATGGCCGAGCGGCTTTGCCAGCGCGTGCCTTTCGTTCGGCAGAAATGTAGCACGATTCTCAATGGCTACGACCAGGAGCTGATCGACAAGACTACGCCCCTACGCACCGCTCGCAGAGATGTGTTCGTGCTGACTCATGCGGGGCAGTTCTATGGGCGGCGCAGTCCGGAAGTACTCTTTGCCGCACTCCGCCGGGCACTTGACTGCATGAGCCGGCCCGCTGACAGCATCAAGATGCTGTTCATCGGGTCGAAGCACTATGGAGGTAACGAGCTGCGGACACTTGCGGTTGAGGCGGGCGTCGGCGCCAACGTCGAGCTGTTGGGACAACTGAGCCACGCCAACACACTGTCGTACCTTGCGGGCAGCGACGCGCTGTTACTAGTGGGCACCTCGGGCGTCGGGAGCGAGCTCCAGGTTCCCAACAAGCTATTCGAATACATGGGCATGCGCAAGCCCATCATCGCTGCAGTGTCCGCGGAGAATCCAGCCATCACCATTCTGAGCGGTGCGGGCGCGCAGGCCATCGTGTGTGAGCCAGGCGATGATGTAGCCATCGCGCGAGCCATCATCCACCTCGCGAACGGGCGTATTCCGCCGCTCGAGGATGCGTGGAGCGGCGTCACCGCGTTCGACCGTCTCCACCGCAGCGTCGAGCTGGCCGAGCTGTTCCGCGCGGTATCAGCGATGCCCGAGCGGACCACCTGCCGGACGGTTGGGCATGGCGATCACTGCCGACGCCGACGCCCACGCTTCGTCACCCACAGTACGCCACACGTGCGCGCAATCCAATAAGCCGCGGCCAGCACACCGCGCAGCGTGCCGCTGATCTTGCTGCGCCCTCGTCTTCTGCGATATGGCACGGGTATCTCTCGGATTCGCAGGCCCTCCTCGACTGCGCGGATTTGCATCTCAACGGTCCATCCGTAGGCGCGGTCCTGCATGTCGATGAGCTCCAGCGAAGAGCGGCGAATTGCGCGGAAGGGACCCATGTCCGTATACCTATGTCCCCACCCGAGCCTGATGAGTAGCGGAAACAGGCGGTTGGCAAAGATCTGCGGCGCGGTCATCGATCCCGCCTCGCGCAGATGTGCGGCGCGGGCGCCGATCACCAGATCACATTCGTCCTTCGCGATAGGATAGACGAGGTCCGGCAGAAGCGATGCATCGTCGCTGAGATCCGCATCAAGGAAGACGACGATTTGCGCCGAGGGCGACAGGCGGTGCATACCCGCGTAGCACGCCGCGCCATAACCCCTTCTCGCTTCGTAAACCCACAACGCGCCATGAGCCTCGGTCACCGCCCGCGTAGCGTCTACCGATCCGTTGTCACAAACGACTATCTGACCGAGCCGCATACGCGCCAGCATCGGCAGCAGCGTGGACAGGCCCTGTGCCTCGTTGAGCGCGGGAATAATGACTGCGGTTCCTGAGAGGTCCAGCGATGCCGCCTCCGCGGTCACAGATGGTGGATCAAGAAGGGGTTGGTGGCACGTTCACGCCCAATGGTCGTCTCCGGACCGTGCCCCGACAGAACTCGCGTTTCGTCCGGCAGCGTCATAAGCTGGTCGCGGATGTTGCTCATCAATCTGTTGCCGTCACTGTGCGGAAAGTCCGTTCGGCCGATGCTGCCTTGGAACAACGCGTCTCCGACGATCGCAATCCCCCGTGCTGCATTGTAGAAGCTGCGGCCGCCCGGCGAATGCCCGGAGGTGTCGAGAACCCGCCACTCCGTCCCGTCGAGCTTCAGCGTGTCGCCCGGCGTCAGCTCTCTTGGCTCAACCACTTTGGTTGCAAAGCCCGGCCCTATTCTAGCCGAGAGGTTTTCCATAGGATCCGTCAGAGCCGCCCACTCCTCCCTTCCAAGATACACGGGTAACGGCCCAAGTGCGTCCCGAACCTCGTCGATGCCCGCAATATGGTCCGCGTGGGCGTGCGTAAGCAGGATTGCCTTCGGGGTAAGCTCGCGGTCACGCACGTGCTGCACGATCTGCTCCGCCTGAGGTGGCAGGCCTGGATCGATAATCCAGCACGGGCCTTTGTCGCGGACGTACAGCGTCATGCCGTTCTCCGCGTACATCGGGTCGTTCGTGATATGAATCTGGATGGTCGTCTTCCCCATGGGGTCCTCTTCGCTGATTGAACCGGGCAATGTCGCTCGTTCCGCTCCACCCGCGCCGCCATACGCGGGCTTAACGACCGAAGTGTACCGTACGCCGCCCAACGAACAACCCTATGTATACGGGCGCAGAGGCGGGGGTACGGGAGACTTGAGACGAGATACGGTTGCTCAATCAAAGGGGCGAGCGCGAGCGAGCAAGGGAGCCGGCGAGCGGGCCGATCACATCGACGCCGTGGCCGTCTCCGGTTGTAGATCGGCGATCCCGGTGCATGAGGAGAGTACGACTACACGACTTCACGGAGTGCTCTATCGTCCACTCCACGGTCAGCGGGTAGGTGTCAACCTTGACAGCTCCGCGGCATGTCGTTACCTGAGGGACATGCGCGAGTACACGCAGCACCAGAAGAGAATCATAGCGGATTATTACAAGAACCGCACCGACATCGCGCTCGCCAGGCTCCAGGAGATCGTCACCGAGCTGTACGTCGCCGAAAGTGATTCCGCACGCGACAGCTTATGGGGAAGGGCTCAAAAGGCCATCGGAGCTCTCGACGTACCCTCGAGTATAGCAACGCATATCCTCTCCAAGCGCGACCCACAGGTTCTGGCGCGTCATGTCAGACGATGGCTGGGTGAGACCGCGTCCAAGCGTGGACGGTAGGCGGTCTCCTCCCGGTGAGCGGTGGATAAGGCGTGCTTGAACCGTCGGCTTTACCGGTCGTTCGCCCGGTGGGCGAATAAACCGCGCCGGCCCACGAATCCCCGGGTGTCGGCGGTGATCGTATGTCGCGGGTGAAGCGTCGTGCTGACGCTCCACACCAGGATTACGACCGCGGGCAAGGTGTGTGTCATCGCCCGACACTGCATTCTTGGGACCGGGAGTGCCTTGATGTTAGGCCAGTTGGTGTTTCTTCGACTAAAAACAGCGGAGAAGGCGCTTCGAGAGGGACGGTTGGACGAAGCCTACCGACTCGCCTGCGCGCCCGATCTGCGGACGCATCATCGGGGCGCTGCGGTGCTGGCCAGCCTGGCCGAACGGTTTATTGACCGCGCCCGGTCGCATTTCCGAGCCGACCGCTTCGTGGAAGCGCTGGCTGACCTGGATCGTGCAGAGGCCGGCGCGACGATGCAGGACGAGATCGCTGAGCTGCGTGCTCAAGTTCGTATAGTCGCTGCCGAACAGCAGCGGAAGGAGCAATCTCGTCACGACCGTATTCGTGCGGTCCGGAAGCGAATCGGCGATGGATCGCTTGAGGCAGGCCGAAGATTGCTCGCCCGGGCCTCCGCGGATGACCACGCGGTGAGAGACCTTCAACGTGAGATCGAAGACGCCGCAGCGGACGCGGTGCGTCACGTGGAAGCTGCTGAACGGCTGATTTCTCAGGGGCACTTGGCAGGAGCTGCCGATCGGCTCCGACGGGCTAAGAAGATCGATGCTCACAACGAAGCGGCGGCACGCATGGAGACGAAGTTGTGCCTCCAAGTGTTTGAGAATGCCCGTTCGGCGATGGCCGCCGGCCGGCTGGGCCGGGCCGCGGACGAGCTGGCTTGCCTCGGAGAGCTGGGCGATGCGCTGCCCGTGAAGCGCGAACTGCGCGATGCCCAGGCGGTAGCCCTGGAGGCCGCTCGATGCCTGCAAAATCACCGGTACGAAGAAGCCCGCAGGAGCATGTTGAAACTACATCGAATCCTGCCCGATGCCTCCTGGATCGCCCAGACGGTCAAGCAACTGCAACATCTTTCGGACCTCAACACTGAGCTTCTTGCGGGCCCCCTGGCTGAGGCTGCGCCGGCGACGCCCTCGCACGGAGACCCGCCGGTGCGCGCCCGCGCACTTGCGGAGACCGTCGCCGTACGTGCGCCTGTCGACGCAGCCCCCACGCTGCCCCGGCGCTTACTCCTGCTGGTGGACGGTGGTGGCAGTTTCCTCGTGCTGCGGGGAGATCAGGTGTCGGTTGGAAGGTCGGCCTCGAACAGGCCTGCGGACATTCCAATACTAGGTGACCTTGCGGAACGCCACGCCAACGTGAGTCGCGTGGACGAAGACTATTTCCTCTTCTGCTCCAAAGAGGTTGAAGTAGGTGGACGCAAGACGAAGCACCAACTCCTTCGTGACGGTACTCGCGTGGTGTTCGGCAGGCGGGCGAAGTTGACTTTCCGTCTTCCCAGTCGCAAGAGCCTGACAGCCGTGCTCGACCTGAGCGACACTACCAAGATGCCGCACGACGTGCGGCGGGTGATCTTGTTTCACCGGCACGCCACCATCGGCGCCAGCCGCAACGCGCATATACACTGCCGGCACGCGACGACCCCCCTTGTGCTCTTTGAGCGCAACGGGACGCTGTCGATACGTCCCCTAGCCGGTCAGGCCGCTCTGGGGGAGGGGCAGGAGTTGAGACCAGGCGAGCCGGTCGAAGTCGGCGGCATAAGCCTGGTGCTGAAGCCCTGGGAGACGAACGTTCCTGGAGACGCGAAGCTTTGAGGAGCCACGAAAGGACGGCGCCGTGGGCCTGAAACCCGCGTGGGGACCCCGGGAACGGTGCACACGTGGGATGCATGGAGAGAGACAGGGAGTTATTCGAATAAGGATTGCGGAGTATAAGCGACATCGATGAGTGTCGCGTGTTATCATGGACTCCATCGGACTATGGCTTACACCTTCAAACACGGCGATCGCCCCCTAGACGAGTTCACGATCCAGCGTGCCGTCGGTAGTGGAGGCTTCGGTGAAGTCTACTACGCGGTGAGCGACGGTGGCCGTGAGGTCGCTCTCAAGTACCTCAAACAGAACCCCGATGTCGAGCTTCGCGGCGTAAGCCACTGCATAAACCTCAAGAGCCCGCATCTCGTCTCGATCTTCGAC
>JBHHXS010000038.1:0-17403 GCA_046757145.1 Phycisphaerae bacterium
GCCTTGTTGCCAATAGGCGTCACATTGATCTCTCTCACCACGCCGATTCCCGAGCGGGCCAGCGTTATGAATGTTTCGGGTTACCGGACGTGCTGGTTTAGGGTGTTTTGCGACAGCTTGTAGCGGGCACGCCCAGTTCATCCCCCTTTGCCGGGGGGGGGGGGCGAAGGGGTTACGCGACGTGCTTGAATTGGTACAGGCTATACATAAGACGCGGGCGGGCGTCGCTCAGACGGCAATTCAGAGGCGTTTCAGCGGATTGTCAGCAGGACGAGTGCAGCGACCAGCAGGATGACGACGATTGCAGCGACCAGTCGGCGGCGCGTGTGCTGCGGGTCCACCGGAATGATCCAGTCGCCGCAGTATGGGCACTGCTGCGTGTCTTCGTGGATAAGCTCATGGCAGGACGGACAGGCTAGGACGTCGTCCTCGGGGTTGCCCTCGTCGTCTATCCATTCTTCGTCGGGCCATTCGTCGTATGGCATTCGGTTCGTTCCGTGACGCAGCGTGGTGGTAATCGGGTGCCGTTCCACCGGCAGTGGTCAATCGGGCGGGGCGGCTTTTATAATCTCGATCAACTCTTTGAACTCCGCAGTGTCACAGCGGTTGCACAATTCGAACAGAACGCTCTCGACTGACGTTACCAGTACTCCCTCCTGGCGCATTCGCGACAAGGACGCTTCGTAGTCCATGGCGCCTCGTGATCCCACAGCGTCCGCGCAGACGAATACGTCGTAGTCGCCGGCTACGAGGTCAAGCGCGGTCTGCTGGACGCAGATGTGTGCTTCGATGCCGACCAGAATCACCTGAGGCCTGTCGACGGTGTCGAGTGCGGTGCGCACAGCCTCGTCCCCACGGGCGCTGAACGTTTGCTTCTCAAGGAGGGTGGCGTCGCTCGCATCGAGGGCAGCGCGGATCGAAGCGTGTGTTTTGCCAAGCCCCTTGGGGTATTGTTCGGTCGCCAAGACCGGCAGTCGGAACACACGCGCCCCTTCGAGCAGCTTGCGCGTCGCGGCGACTATGCGCTGGTGATCAGGGATGAGTGTAAGGAGCGTCTCCTGTAGATCGATTTCCAGCAGAAGCGCCCGGTCGACATCTAATTGGCTAGCGCGCAACACTGTGGTCAGCTCCAGAGCGCTGCCTTTGTTCGATGGCAGCTAGCTCGCAGGAAGATCGGCATGTTAGCACGTTCAGTAGTGGGCATAAACCGCCCAATCAGATTATTCCGAGCGATGGACCATTGCCGGCGAGGGTGTGCGTTCCGGGCGAGCAGCGTAGCAACGAGTGTTTCCACCCGAAAGCGTCTTGGTGACTTCTGGGGCACACGGTAGCCTCGGGCTTGCGTTTGCCGACGCTGTCAATGGTCGGCGTCGCGGTGTTATTCGGCGTCGACTCGCCGTTGGTTCTCACGCTGCAGTTTCTCGAACTCTGCGGCGAGTGGGGCGCCGCCCAGCTTGGGATGTAGAAACCGCTGCTGCTGGATAACGGCTATGATGCCTTCAGGGGGGTGTCCCAAAGCGGTTCTGCATTGGAGGTCGCGCAGAAGTGACTGCCAACGTACGGGGTCGTTGGTGGGAAGCGAGGTCGCAAGCACGTTGAATCTTCCAAGGGCGGTCGCCCAGTCCCCCAGCTGGTACAGCGACTCCGCGTACCCGAGTAGTGCTCGCAGGGTGGTGTGGTCGGTTGGGAGAGTTACGGGATCATACCGGGCGGCCAACGGCTCAAGCAATTCGCGGGCTTTGTCGTAGTGCCCGACGCGCAGATAGGCCTCGGCTAGTTGTGTAGCCGACGCAGCACGATCGGTCGTAGCCTCGGCTGTGTCGTGCTTCGCAGCCCGCGCCGCAATCTGCTGGGCAAGGACGAGGGCGACTTGCGCCTTGTGTTGTGCCGCGTTTGCGTTGCCCTCTCGCCTCAGGTTCTTCACCTGGTCGACCAGGGAGGTATACAGCGATTGTAGTACGGGCACTGCGCCGTCCGGGTCCGCAGCGACGAAGGTAGGTATTGCGGCTGTGGCCTCGTCCAGCCTTCCGAGTTTCTCGTAGGCCAGGAGGCGCACGCGCCACAGTCGACCGGTGAGTGTGGGTTGCTCGGTTTGTACTCCCGCGTCGAGCTCGTTGAGTGTTTCGAGTGCCCTTGCCGGTTGGTCGATCTGTGGGAGGATGAGTGTTTCCGCAGCCAGCAGAGTCGCCCGCGCCTTCCAGCCTTTCAGCATCGATGCCTTCGGAGACGACGGGTTGCGTGCCAGTTCTCCGCTCACCAGCGCAACGAACTTGCGCTGCCCTTGCAGGAATTCGTCAGCGCGCCGACGGGTATCGGCCACATCAACCTGCGTGTTGCCGGACGAAGTGCTGAGTGCGAGAGCCTGGCAGCGCACTCGGAGAAAGCGACTTTCGAGATAGTGTTCGTGATCAGTGTCGACCTTCTCATACTCGTCGGCGGCTTGATCGCGCTTTCCCAATTCGTCAAGCAGTTGGGCGTAGTAGAAGCGCCAGTAGTGAGCCGCGTTACTGTTGGGAAAGCGTCCCACGAGCACCTGGAGCGCGGTGAGGTAGAGTTGCTGTAGTTCGGGGTCGGCGTGGAGGGTGGGCCCGGTGTACAGTCTTGCGGTGAGTTGCACGGCGTTGACAGCGGCCTGAAGAGCGTTTTGGAAGGAGGTGTAGTCTCTTGCTACTTCAATGAAGCGTGCTGCAGCACGCGTGGTATTTCCCAGCCGGTACCTTGCGACGCCCAGGTTGTACAGTACCTCGGGCGTGAGGATTCCCGCACGATCGGCAGCGTTGGCCAGGAAGTACTCACCTGTTCGAACCGCCCGCTCGAGCAGACGTGGAGTTTCGTCGTCATTGCGTCCGGCGTCGAAGAGCAGACCGGCAATATGAGCGCACTGTTCAAACGGATCGAGCGTTACGGGGTCGGCATCGGCCCCCATCAATTCATGAACGGTAGCGTAGATCTCGTCGCGCCGCGCGGGGCGGGTATAGGTGAAGCGGGCGAGGACGTTCCACGCTTCCTCGCGGAGGCGTTCCGCATCGACGCGACGCCCGTGCGTTTCGGCTGCGTCGGCGCGGGCGCGGTGCACTGATCTCTCGAGCAATGCTGCTGCGAACCGGAGACCAAAGCTCTTATCGCCCTGAGAAGTTATCGACCTGCGGAAGTCCACCAGGGAGTTAATGGCCTCGTCAAACCGCCCGTCGTCGCGGTCATTTCGTATGCGCTCGATGCGTGCGAGGGGAACGGCCCAGGCAGCGGCGTCGGCTAATTCCGGGTCGGCGAGTTGATCGGCGGTTCGCAGGGCGCGGTCGAACAGGCTTCGTGCTGCGGCGTAGTCGAAGAGTCTTCGTTTGGTCATTCCAGCAAGGACCAAGGCTGGGACCTGAACGTGACTGACGCTGTGAGGTGTCTCAAGCACCGAGGGGTTTTCAGCTAGGTAGTCTACGATTGCGTGGAGACGGCGAGCGCGCGTGGGATCGTCAGCCGCTCGCGCGAGTGAATCGTAGAAGCGGGCCCACGCGTGCAGGTAAGCTGCTGTCGGACCCAGTCGATCGATCTTGTCGATGTAGCCGCTGCGCTCGAGCCGTTCGAACTCGCGTACGGGGAGGGCGTCGACGCGGGCAAGCTCGATGGACAGGTCCTCTGTGAGTGCGTTGAGTGCGGCCAACGCCCTGGTTGTCAGGTGTAGGAGTCGACGGCGGTCCAGCTCACTTCCTCCGCGATAGAGGATGCTTGTGAAGTAAGGCCGGGCCTCGTCGTACAAACTCGAGCGGGCAAGCGTGAAGCGCCAGTCCAGTCGGCGAGGATCGTCGCTGCCCTCTTCGATGAGTGTTGCCAAGATCTCGTTAGCCCGGCGTATTGCGGTTCTGCGTTCCTGTACCGGTCGGGTGTGGTCGGAGAACACTGCCAAAGTTACGTCGTATTCGGACAGGTGCCTGGCGACGCGCCCGGGCGGAGGAAAGTCCTTCAAATGCAGTTCGAGCAGTTCCGTGAGGCCGCGGCGCTTCAATGCCGCGCGAAAGACGGCTGTATCGAGGCGTTGTTCTTCGGCCGGAGCGGGGTTTTCGTTCGGCTGAGGCTTCTGCTGCGCGAAGATCTGACCGGCAGCGATGAGAGTGAAACCCGCGACGCACTGCACGAGCGCGAGGCTTGCGCCGTGTCCCCTAAGTACTGCGATGATGCTTCTGTCGGTCGCGGGTGTCAGGTGGCCGGGCGGTCCGGTGCTGCACGTCGCTACTCGACGCCTGGCGGCGAATCGGCATGAGCAGTCGCTGCCTTCGGGTGGTCGCGCAGGCTCAAGCCTGCGGCTTAGAGGAGAGGTTGTCGTCGGCCCCTTGGCGCTTCGCGCAAGGTCGGACGGGAACTGGGCGTCCGTCACCGGCGAGTAGCCCGCAGTTTCAGGGTCGCCCGAATGCAATGCGTTCACACCCCGCCCTCAGGGCTGCGTTCCAGCAGCCGACCACGTGATCCCACCGCACGTCGTCTTCAGCAACAATGACGACAGGTGTCGCTGTGTCAAACCCGGGTTGCTCTTGGATCTGCAGGAGCACGTCGGTCAACTCCCGCACATCTGCGGGTGCAACATCAAAGTGGTCCAGGAGAATGGTGTAGTCGTCGTGAGAGGGGCCGGTCTGGTTCAGGCGGATGATGACGGGGGTAAGGGGCAGCGGGACGGCAGTGGGTCGGGTCTCATGCGGCATTTTCCCCGTCAGCAGGCCCTCGGCACGTTCAAAGGTCGTCGTTACAAGGAAGAAGATGAGCAGCAGGAAGGTGACGTCTATCATGGGGGCGAAGCTGATTGCTATCTGTGTTCCGCGTGGTGCCGGGCGGCGCCTGCTGCGCAAGGGCTGCCCCGGCGAGCGGCACGCTCTTGCGTCGCGTCGTGCGGAGGCGGGTGAGCGTGATGACACCGTCATGTCACTCATCCTCCGCTACATGCGCGACTACGTTGAGGATTTCGATGTCGTGCTGGGCCACCGCCTGCATCACAGCGCGCACATCGGTGTATCGCAGGCGGCGGTCGGCCCGAATGACCACCTTGAGGTCGGGTGACCGGGCCTTCATTGCTGCGAGGCGTTCGGAGATCACGGGCAGCGGTTCGGGCCGATTCGGGCCTATGCTGTAGATCGCCGATGTCTCGTCGCGGTCAGTCGGACTTGCGAGTCGACAGTTTATGACGACGCGCTGAGGAAGTCGGGCAGCTCTTGCCCGACTGTCGTGCGGTTTTGGCAACTCCATGGGAAGCTGTTCAGCGGACGAGAACCGGCTTACCAACATGAAGAAGATGGTGAGCATGAAGATCACGTCGACCATGGGGGTGAGGTTCATCGCGAACCCCTGTGTAGCGCGGCGTCGGTGCCGAGAGTATCGCATGTTAAGCGTTTTCTCCGGTCGCTGCCGTCGTCGACCGGGGCGACGCATGCTCTTGTGTGTCTGCCCCGGGTTTGAAGACCGCGAGTATGTGCTCGGCGGCAAGGGCACACTCGGCGGTCAGCACGTCGATCCGGTTTCGGAAGATGGCATATATGCTCAGCGCGGGTATTGCCACCGCCAGGCCCCAGAAGGTGGTTATCAGGGCGATGGCGATTCTGTCCGCCACCACGCGTGCACCCGGGAAGGCGTCGGCGGCATGGATTTCGGCGAAAAGGAGAATCATTCCGGTGACCGTACCAAGCAGCCCGATCATCGGGGCCACGTTGCCTATGATGTTGATGTATTCAATCTTTCGAAACAGTCTCGCGGAGCGCTCGTCCAGGGACTCCTCGAGGGCCCTTTCCATCGCTGCGAACCCGTTAGACGCCTCGATCAAGCATGCGTTGAGTACGTAGCCTATGAGACTGGGATCCTCAGCAGTGAATCTGATGGCCTCGAGGTATTCCTTCTGAGCGATCAACTGCTGTGTGTGCTGCGCTGCTTCCGGCGGGATGATGGTGGAGCGACGGATAGAGAGGCAGTGCTCGATGGTCAAGGCGATTGTGACGATTGACAGAGCGATGAGGCCGAAGGCAATATACCCGCCCTTGACGACGAAGAAGTCGAAGTACCTGACGTCGGACGCGGAAGGGGCGTCACCTAGCGTTTGGGGCTGTGCAGCCGCCGGCGCACCGAGGATCATCATCAGCACGATTGCCAAGAAGCCTGTGAGAAGCAAGATTCTCAGGAACACCGCATTCTCCCTTAGTATCCGTCGATAGCCGCTGGCCCGGACGTTCTTCCTAGTACGCTGCTTTGTGAGTTCCACGACGGCTGGAGCAGCAGGCTCCAACGTGCGACTCGGGTTTCACAGGTAGTCGCGTACTATTTCTATTTGCGAAGTAGGGTACCAGCCTCCTACGATGCGTAGCTTTCTTTCAACCGAGCTCGTCTCTCCTTGGCCAACCGCTGCGTGCGCGGGTCTACGCGTTTATGCGCCAGGCACTCGTCGAGCAGTTGTGCCGCCTTTTCGCGTTGTCCCAAGCGTTCGAGCAACAGCGCGGTTTCATACAGCCCCTCTGCCGCTCGAGCATCTTGGGGTGCGTGGGCCACGATGTGCATAAAGGGCCAGGAGGCCCGTATCAAATCGGCCTGAGTGGACGCGCCGCGTGCCAGGGTTCTCCCCTTAAGCAACAGGAAGTCCGGTAGTAGGCGGTCGGGACAGTCGCGGATCGCCCGTTCAAGGCCGGCGCGGTCGGCGGCGTCAAGCTTGTTCGCCGCCCGCCGTCGGAGTGCGTCAAGTTGGATCGCATACATTGCCTCCGATTGCTGCCCGCTGGGTATTTTCATGGCGGTGACGGTTCTCGCTGCTGCCGCTGCCCTTCCGTCGCCCGACGTCGACATGATCTTGTAGCGTAGCATCGCCAGTGGTGCGCTCTGGTTTGGGTGAGAGGCTTCGGCGATGGCGGCGTCGAGATGGTCGATCGCGCGTAGTGCCTTTGGCGTGCGGTCCGAGGGGATATTCTGAGGGATGAGCATGGCTGCAGCTTCCGGACCGGCATAACTGCCGCTCGCCAGGCGGATGAAGCCGAGCGTAGCCTGGTCGATGCGCCCCGCTCGGTCGCAGGCGACCAGCAGTCTGGCAGCGATCAGATCGGACCAGAACGCTTCGCTGAGGCGCAGTGTGCGGCGGTATCGCGTAATAGCGTGTTCCGCCTCGCCGCGTGCGAGCAGGCGTTCAGCCTGATTGAAGTCGGTGAACATTCCCGCCCGATCGACGATGATCATATCTACGTCGCTGATGGGCACGGTATGCGATACGCCGTCTAGTCCGTCGAAGATGAGCATGCCTCGTTCAAAACCGACGATCGTAACGGCTGGGTGACTGGCGCCTTTATATATGACCTGATCCGCACGGACTTGCGAGCCCGTCGTCAGAGCGATCATCACGCCGGTCGTTATAACGAGGCGCCTGCCGAACTGATGCCGGCAGCGTGAGCATGCGGACGAAGGCGTCGCCGTACAGATTGGGGGGCGCCTGCCTTGATGGACCGCGCCGGAAGGGTTCTTCACGGTAGATCTTCCTCCTCGACGACCCTGAATTTTCCGCCGTGCTCACGAGCGATTTGCTCCAGGAGGGCAGCACCGTCACTGTAGGGATTGAAATACGCGATGGTGAAGATTCGCACGGTGCGCTCTGGATTCCAGTTGTTGAGCTTGTCCACTAGGGCGTCGCTAAACTCCCCATCGGAAAGGAAGTATATCAGATCGGGATCGAGAGCAAGGGCGCGGCGCATTGCGGGCTCCGGATTCGTGCCACCGTCCGGGCGGATGCTCTGAAGGAACTTGAAGAACCGCGTCTTCTGCGCCTGGATAGCACTCACGAGTCTCGCCGGCGGGTTCTCAAGGGGTGGGCCGGAGTTGAAGAAGATCACGTGGAACTTGCGGCTTCGCCGAAGTTCGCCAATCGACCGTTGCAACTCCTGGCGCACAAGAGCGAACGTGTCCAGCATCGAGCCGCTTCGATCGACGACGTAAACAATCCGGCGAACTCCGCGCGCTGATCGGCCTAGCCCAAAGAAGACGGGCCCATCGGCGGCGCCTGCGGTAAGTCCGTATTGGGAGAAGTC
The DNA here is from genome assembly GCA_046757145.1 of Phycisphaerae bacterium. Taxonomy (GTDB): domain Bacteria; phylum Planctomycetota; class Phycisphaerae; order UBA1845; family UBA1845. The sequence continues at coordinate 8,031 of JBHHXS010000038.1, forward strand.
ACCACCCCCGGCGCCTATACCTATTATTGAGAGCTCCGGTTTGTGGGATGAGACCAGCTCTGTCAGTTCCTCAAACTTTGTGGGTACAAAGCGCATCTCCGGCGCTTCAGCGGCCTGCGGTGGAGCAGGTACATCAGGTGTGCGCGTCGGGAAGAATGAGGCGGCGTCGATACGTCCGACGAGCTCCGCTCGCACCGTTGACCTGGGTGCTTCCGGCTTCGGAGCGTAGGGGAACACGATCAGTAGCGTGAGTGCCAACCCCCCCACATGCAAGGCGATCGAAAGAGTCCAGACAACCAGGATGCTACGTCCCGGCAGGCGCACAGGTCGCGAGCCCTCGTGGCCGGGCGAGCGCTGCTTCCCCCTACGCAGGCCTGTTATCTCAGAGGCACCCATTGACTTTACCCCACGGGAAGTAGGCGCACCGTCGTCGCGTCAACCTGAGCACAACAAAGCCTGATCACGATTGCGAAACCGCCCGGCGTGGACATACGCATTCTTGCCTTCACTACTCAGTCTACGTCTGTGCCGACCGGTAGTCAACGAACCGAGGCGCACGGCGGCAGTCTGGCAGCGGCTCTGAGTACGCCGGCAACGCTTTGACTCCCAAGCACGACGAACGGCATTTGCGGGGGCAGTCACCTAAACGGCGGTGCGCGACCACGCATCAGCTTCCCGAGCCAGCAGCACAAACGATGGACGCATGAACCCCGCGCATGCGTTTGGGGGTGGGATACGCTGCGCCGGATCGCGCGAACGGTTTCGAGGTCGGTCGTGCTTGCGGGCTACACCTGACAGACTACTCGGTACTTCCTGTGGTGGAGGCATCTTGTTACACTTCGGTGCGGTGCACAAGACAGACAGTGCGAGGTTGGCACGTGAGGCGACATTGGATCAGCCATGCTTTTCACCTGGTAGCGGTCTTCGGCTCCCTACCTGCGCTAGCTGCGGCAAGTGCAGACGAGGTGAAGCCCGTCGCGGCGGATGTCGCCGCTGCGGTCCCAAGCGGGTCGCTTGATGTGCGTCTTGCTCCGATAGAGGGATTCAGCGATGACGCGGCTTACATCCAGAGCGTATCGGCCCGTGCCGCGGAGTTAGCCCTGCAGGCGGAGGCGACGACGGATCAGGCGACGCGTACGGACCTGTTTCTGGCTGCGGCGAACGTGATCCTCGCCCGGGAGCTGGAGCCTGCGTGCGTCGGCAAGCTGCTGGGTTTTGAGGCGACGCAGCTCTCTCAGTCCGAGGCCGATATACGTGCTGCGCTTGAGCGCGCCGACGCAATGCTGGTTCAGGCTGACGCCAGCCTCGAAGCGGTGCGCGAGCTTTCTGATCCCCCGATGGACTGGGTGAGTGAGGCGGAGCCTCGGCTTAGGACGCTTGGGGCGTTCGCCCATGCATCGGCGGCATATCTGTTGCCGGGCGATGGTCCGGAGGCGGCCGACGCGGCCGACCGCGCTGCCGCACGTCTGGCAGGCTTGCTAGAGGACACCCGACCGCAGGTCGCCGCTGCTGCCGCGCTATGGCAAGCGTCTTTGAAAGCTCAGCAGGATGATTCGTCGCGAGCGATGGCTGTCCTGGGCCTGGTACTCTCGCGTCCGCGCGAAGGGACGATGCCTTTTGCGTTCTTCGCACGGTTGCTTCGTTGCCGAATCCTCGCCTCGCGCGGTGGGTACGCCGCTGCGCTGGCACTTTTGACCCAGCTCGAGGAGCGCTGTGATTCCTGGTTTAGAAGCGAGCAGGATCGCGTAAGCGCTTTACAGGCAATAGCCTATGTTACAGTCCGCACACTGCGCGCCTGGCAGGACGATCTTTCCGGTCCAGCGGATGAAGTGCCTCGCCGATGGTGTGCCGACCGCGCTGACGCTTTGGTCAAGGCCCATTTTGAAGGTGGTCACGCGAACGTGCTGCGGTTAGGTGCGGCCGTGCCCATCGTGGCGGTCCCGGAGAATGCGGGCCGACATTTGGATGGGGAGGAGGAAGCGGAGGAAGAAGGCGATTGACTGCACGGATGGAGCCGCGAAAACCGTTACGGCGCGCTCTCAGCGTGCCCGTGCACCGGGTCCGTAGATGAGTCTACCGGGTCCGCGTTCGTTGGGGCTTGTTGCAGTCTGGCTGTCAGTTTTTCGATCTCCGCCTCTAGGCGCACCTGCTCGAGCCTGAGCCGACCACGGTCAGTGGCGAGCTCGAAAACCCTGTCAGCTAGTTTTTGCAGACGCTCCTCCAGCTGCTCTGTGGTTTGTCTTTCGTGCTCCAGGGACGCCTGTAAGACGGCAGTTTCTCCCTCATGGCGCCCACGTACAAGTGCGAGATCGGCCTGGTAGCGGGCTCGGGCAGCTTCCAAGTCGCGCTCGTGCCGGGTCTGCTGCTGCCGTGCTGCCTCCCGCAGCTCAGTGAGTTCGGCTAGGGATGGTAGATACTTGACGGCTGAGACAACGCCCTGCCACGCCGCTCGGAGCGTTTCGGCAAGGTCAGCCATTTCCTCAGCATGGCGGAGTCTCTCGGCGAGCGCATCGCGCTCTCGTCCCAGGCGTTCCCTGTCTTCCTGTGCTCGGTCGAGTTGCGTTGCCAATGCCGCTGACTGGCTTAGCAGATCCTCCTTGTCATTGTGGAATTGGTCGGTTTGCATGTGTGCGTGTGTCAGAGAGAGCCAGAGCGCGTCAGTTTCTCCTTCGTGGCGCGCCTGTGCGGCTTCCAGCTTGTGCTGTAGACGCGCCTCCCGATCGGCTGCAGTTGCGCGCAAGTTACGTAGCTGGGTTGTGAAATCCAGTCGCTCTTTTTGGAGAAGCCAGCCGAGGGCCAGAAGGCCGATGGCCATGGCGCCTGTGAGTAGCCAAGCGCAGCGTTTGGATCGTAACGTCCGCCTGCTGTTGTTCTCGAGCTGTCGGCGACAGTCTGAGAGTACGGAGAGGTTATCCCGGACAGCATCGGCCAATGCGGACAGCGTGTCCGCATTCTCGTCTGTCATTCGGACATTGGTACAGGACATGTCCCCTGTGACGTGGCGTGCTAATGGGACGTCCTGGCGGGTGGCGTCGACGTCCAAGTTGACCAACACGTTGCGGCCTTGACGTTGGGCGGTCAGCGACTGACGTCGAATACGGCGGCGAATGGTGCGGATGGAACACCCAAGGGCGGCGGCTGCCTCGGCTTGAGTCATCCAGGGCACTTGGCTAATCCTCCATGCAAGCACGAATCAGCGATCTCATGTTTGTGATCGCCTGCGATGGGGCGTCCTCGCGGACACATCGGCCACCAGGTCACCATGATAACGGCCGGCGGGCGAACAAGCCAGCCCGATCCGGATTCTATTTCAGGAAGGCGACGGCGTAGTCGGCGTCTCCGTCCATCACGGCGGCTAATGTTCGGCCATTGGCCACAGACGGTACGTGAACGACCCGCACATAGTCGGCGAGCTCTGCGTCGTCGGGGACGACGCGTACCAGGGAATTGGCGGATTTGCCAAGGAAGTGGTGGTTGAATCTGTTGCCTTCTTCGTCCGGATAGAGGGGGAGGTAGTGTATACCGGCCTCAACGAGATCTTGAAAGAAATGGGTGCCAAACGACACCTCCGGCATGAATCCACCCCTTAACTTTGCTACTTCGACGAGCATCCGGCAATTATTGATGTCGGCATACTTCACGGGGACTCCCAGGCGCACGTCGTTGCTCCCCCATCTCCCCGGTCCTACGAGAATGAACGACCTGGGTTTCAGGGCGTGGTTGATGTGTCCAATCACACGTGCAAGAGCGATGCGCGTCTCTCGCGTGGGGATTGCGTCGTAGGTAAGCGGATCGACGTATACTATGTACTCGATGCCCTCGATCAGGCCTGTGCGCACATATTTGTGGGCGTCGAACACGACGCTTTCGGGGGGTATGTTGCGTGGGATGGCCACCGGCCCTGACTCCGGCGTCTGGGCGAGGGTGCGGCACTGGAGGATGTAGAGGCGCCGGCCGTCGCAGGCAAACTCCACGTCGACGGGCGCCCCGTACGCTTCCTCGAGTCTGGTCAACATGTTGCGCATGCACCGCGCGAAAGGTGTATCTCGAACGAGCTTGTCGAACGTTACGCAGAGGTTGGCGGGGTCTGCATCGACGCGGACACCGGGCGGCGAGCTGAGTTCGTCGTCCTGGTAGATGGAGACGATTTTGTCGAGCATGGGTATGGGGAAGTCGGTTCTCAGGTTCAGCAGGTCGCTGAGGCGAATTGATCGCAGGCGGTTAGCCTTGAAGTCGACGACGTCGACTGCTCGTTGGGCCCGTGCGACGATTTCCTGAACGGTCGACTCCGGTCGAATGGTCGGCGCGCCGAGTGCCACCATCCTGGGGTAGTCTGATCCGCCTCGGTCGACGGCACGCGTACCCAGTCCCATGACCATTCTGACGAGTCCGTCTTCGCGCTCGATGCGCGGCGCCCAGCGGTATTCGTTGCGTGAGAACGCGACACCGGCAAATGCGGGTAGGAAGTAATCGCCGACGCGAAACCCGACGACCTTTTGGATAAGCACAGCCATTTCTTCAACGTAGTCGATGAGGTTGTGCTCCCGGCGATAGAGGATGGGGTCTGGGGCCATCACACTGGCATAGACCTCTGCGATAGCGCCGAGCAGGACGCGGAGGCGCTCCTCCAGCGTCCCTTGGTTTGCCAGGAAGAAGCTTGCGTACTTGCCGCAGAAGGCGGTGCCTATGCGGTCTTCGAGCAAGCTGCTGGATCTAACGATGAGTGGGTGATTGCCCAACTCGCCGAGGATGCTTCGCAGTCCGTGAATGATCTTGAGCGGGAAGTCGCCGTGGCGGAAGACGCCTCGAATAAGCGGATACTCGCGTGCGACGTCATCGATGGGCTTGTATTTCTGGCTGCGGTACTCGTCGAGCCGGTTGAGGCGGATGAAATCTTCGACGGCATCGCTGCGTAAGTAGTATGATTCGGGTACGGCCAGTGGCGCGAAATCTCCGCAGTCATTTCCGGCAGCCATTAGGATTTTGTGTGCGAGCAGCATTCCCGCAGCCTTACCCCCGATGCGGCCGATGCTCTCCTCGTTGCCGAGCATGCGTCTGGTGAGGTCGTCAAAGTCGCGGATGTGGAGGTAGTTCTTGGCGACGCCGATGAATTCGAGTTGATCGCTTATGAAGTGTCTTATCAGGGCCACCCGCGTACCCACGACTTCCGCTGGAGCGAGCCTGGTCTCGCCCGGAGGTATCTGGCAGAAGCGATGGACGTTGTCGGCAAGCTCCTTGAAGGTGACGTTGCCGAGATCGGCGACCAATTCGAGGCTGTGCACTGTTTCGCGTTTCAGGGTGAGATTAACGAGGTCGTCGACGTCCGCGACGCTGAGGTAGAGGCAGGCGTATTCGCGCGTTATCTGTTCGACGTGGGCGCGTTCCTGTTCGTCCCATCGTTCGCGTTCGGTCTGGTTGGGGTCGCGCTGCGCGCCCTGTTCCGGTTGGCCGGTGCGCGTGCGTGCTTGATCATGTATGCTGTCAATGCTGGCGATTCCCCTTCTGTGCAGGGCCATTAGCAATTCGCGATAGATCCGCTCCGCGAGGTGTGGGTATGTGCGCAGGTGTTCATCGAGGTGTTCAGCGACTTGTGAAGAGACGTTGTCCCGGTTGGTCATCGCCAGTCCTCATGTGCGGGCCGCTAACGTGTCGGCCCAGCGCGCGATTTTCGGGCCTAGTGCTGACAATCGCAAGCTCTGTTGACGCGCATTCGTAAAACGGGCGGGTCCAGGTGGAGGCGGCGGGCGTGCCGGGCTCCACGTTAACCGACCCTGGGTGGAGGCCGTTATGCCGTGCCCCCATGCCCCCCTGATCGCTGGAGTGATCGCCCCGAAGCGTCCGGTCGAGGTGTTCTAGTTACGAAGCAGGCACGGTTTGTGACGTACGGCCTGCTGGTGGAATGCATCTACTGTGAGCCGGGCGGACCATGGCACTGATTCCAACTAAGGAGCCGGCCCGCGTTAAACCGTTTGTACCGCTGCTCGGTTACCAGCGTGAGGATGTGGAATCGGAGGCGCGCTTTCGCTGGAACTGTTGGTCGAGGCAAACCGGCAAGAGCTTCACCAAATCCCTTCGTCGAATCCTGCGGGGGCTCAGGCGTCGTCGCTCACAGATTTTTTTGTCTGCTGGTGAGCGGCAGAGTCGTGAGTTGATGGCCAAGGCGCGCCAGCATTGCGCAGCACTAAAGATAGCTACGGACTATTACGACGGACGATTCTTCAAGGATATGGGGGTGAAGCAGTTGGAGATCGTGTTGCCCGGCGACGTGCGCATCATTGGTCTGCCTGCCAACCCCCAAACAGCGCGAGGCTTTACCGGTGACGTGCTGCTTGACGAGTTCGCCATGCACGCCTTCGACGAGGAGATCTGGGCGGCGATGTTTCCGACGCTTCTGCGTGGGGCCGGCGAATTGGACGTGGCGTCCACCCCCAAGGGTCGCAACAACGTGTTTTACCGGTTGAGCGAGAACGACCGGTTCAGCAAGAGCGTTGTGACTTTGTCTGATGCGATCTCGCAGGGGTTGCGCGCGGATGCCGAGGAGATTCGCCGGGCGATGGCCGACGAGACTCTCTACAGGCAGGAGTTTCTGTGCGAGTTCGTGGACGAGAGCACGGCGTTTCTGACGTACGACCAGATAGCGCGTTGTGCGGCCCCGACGCTTGTCATGCACGAGTCCGTAGAACAGTTGGAGCACGTGGGGGACGAACTGTTCGTCGGGGTCGATGTCGGGCGTCTGCGCGACCTCACGGTGGTGTGGGTGCTGGCAGAGCACGACGGCTTGATGACGACGGTGGCGATCTTCGAACTTCGGAGCGCTACGTTCCGCGATCAGTTTGCGTTACTGGTGGAGCTAATGTCGATCCGCCATGTACGGCGATGCTGCATCGACGCCGGTGGTCTGGGGATGCAGCTTGCCGAGGATCTCGTTGAGCGGTTCGGCGTGCATCGCGTGGAGGCTGTGACCTTCACGCCGGCGTTGAAATCTCAACTTGCATGCGGTCTGCGCTTGGCGGTGGAATCGAAGACGATTCGCATTCCAAACGACGAGCGGGTTCGTAACGACTGGCATTCAGTCGAACGGACGATGACGGAATCGGGTCAGTTTCGGCTCTCCGCGCCGCGTAGAGAGGGTAGTCACGCCGATCGGTTCTGGGCTGCGGCCCTTGCCGTGCACGCATCGGAGGCAGCAGTGGGCAAGGCGGAGTCCTTACCTACGTCGTCTCTGCGGTTTGCACGGGCGGGGGTCTGGTAGGCGAAGCGGGCAATCCTGCGCTGGGAGAACAGGCACATGAGGTGGACGCAGCGTTTGGTCAATTCAATTAGAGCCGGCAGGGAGCAGAGGCCTGAGCCGGGACGTCTAATCATGCCTCGCTCGGAGGACTCGGTCCGCGATTATCCGAGCGTGGGGCTGACGCCGTCACGGCTCGCAGCAATCCTTCGAGAGGCGGACGACGGTTCGCTGTCGACAGCGATGCAGTTGTTCGAGGAGATGGAGGAGAAGGACGCGCATCTCTTCTCAGTGGCGAACACGCGCAGGCTTGCCATTACGGGGCTCGAGTGGGGTGTGGTAAGCGCAGCGGACGTTCGCGAGGGGGTGGACCGGGTGCTGGCAGAGGAGGTTACCGCGTATTGCCGTGAGGTGCTACTGGGACTGGAGACGTTCGAAGAGGTTCTGCAGCACCTCGCGTTGGCGATCGGTCGGAACATATCGATTGCGGAGATCGTGTGGGATTGGGATGGGGAGCACCTTCGACCGATGGAGATCCACCCGATCGATTTCGCGCGGATCGTTTTTGATGAGATGGATCGTTGGCGGATCCTCACGGAAGATGAGCCTCAGTCGGGTGTCGCCCCGCCGCCCAACAAGTTCATCGCTCACACGCCGCACAGCGTGTCCGGGCATCCGCAGCGTGGAGGTCTTCTGCGTGTGACGGCAATGGTCTATCTGGCGAAGAACCTTGCTCTTAAGGACTGGATGATCTTCGCGGAGATTTTCGGTATGCCGATCCGGATTGCGCGTTACGAGCCCGCGGCTACCGCAGACGAGAAACGTGAGCTGCTCAGAATGCTGGAATCCCTGGGAAGCAGCGCTGCGGGGATCTTCAGTCGGTCGGTTGAGCTTCAGGTGATTGACGGCCGTCGCTCCGGTTCTCAGCCTCCTTACAAGGTGCTCATCGAGTTTCTCAACCGGGAGATGAGTAAGGCGTGGCTCGGGCAGACGTTGACGACGGACATCAGCGGGCAGAGCGGGTCGGTCGCAGCGAGCAAAGTGCACGAAGCAGTGCGGCGGGACATTCTTGCGGACGACATCCGCAAGGAGGGGCAGACGATTCGGCGCGACTTCCTATCCCCGCTCACGCGGCTGCGTTTCGGACCTGATGCACCGGTGCCCTTCTTCCGCCGAAAGCCGAAGCCGATTGCGGACGCCTTGGACCTTGTGGGCATGATGGACGTCGCGGTGAACCAGCTCGGTATGGATGTGCCGCTCGGGTGGGCGCGGGAGGCTCTTGGGATTCCTGGGATGAGGGAAGGTGACAGCAAGGTTCCGGGGGAGAAGAAGTGATCAGTGTACTTCGCGGGGAGAGCGATCGCTCAGGAAGTTATAGGTGTGGACACGATGTCAGTTGCCTGTGGACTGTGAGGTGATAATGACTGCTAAGGAACAGATAGAAACGGGCGGCTGCGAGGTCAGCGCACTTCGCTCCGCATTGCTTTCCGGTGGTGATGTCCCGCATCGCGTTCTGCTTGCGCCGTGGGGGCGGGTGGAGAGTACGAACGGTACGTTCGTCGTCGACGAAGAATCCGTCGAGTTGATACTGGAGGCGTTCGAGCGGCACGCCACCGATCTTCCCATAGACTACGAGCATCAGACTCTCGGCGGGGTTTACTCCTCGCCGAGCGGCAAGGCACCTGCGGCCGGATGGGTCAAACGCCTGATCGGGGAACCGGGCGTCGGTCTTCTCGCGGAGATTGAATGGACCGAACAGGCTGGTGAGCTCCTTGCTTCGAAACAGTATCGATACCTTTCCCCGGTGGCGATCATCCGCAAGTCCGACCGCAAGCTCGTTGAGATACATTCGGCGGCGTTAACGAACAAGCCGGCCATCGTGGGGATGGAGCCGATCGTGAACCGGCTTCGCAGCGGCGGTCAGGATGAAGGAGAGTCACCCTTGGCCAAACTGCGAGTCGAGCTGAACCTTGAACCAGGTGCAGCGCCGGAGGAGATGCTCGTGGCGGCGGGCAAGAGACTCGCTCAGCTCGCGAATGACGCGAGACAGCGGCATGTGCAGGAACGCGTTCGCGAGGCCATGCGCGCGGGGAAGCTTGTGGAAGCACAGCGTGCATGGGCCGAGGAGTTGGTGGCCTGTGAAGA
>JBHHXS010000039.1:0-17365 GCA_046757145.1 Phycisphaerae bacterium
AAAGCGAGCACGACGAGCCCCCAGGTAGAGACCGTCGGAATGGCGTCGAGATCGCACGGTCCGAACTCAGCATCATCGACGCCTCTGCAGGTATCGACGCAGTTGAGGAAGCCGTCGCCGTCCTCATCGCCCTCGTCCGGTATACCGCAACCGCAGGTGCCTGGCTCAACCTTGAACGGGTCAGTCGGGCACCCATCGCAGTCGTCCGGGGTTCCATCGCCGTCAGCGTCGGCGGTGTCGTCGAATCCCGGGCAGACGTCGCAGCCGTCGGGCACACCGTCACCATCCGCGTCGTTCGCATCATCGAAGCCCGGACACAGATCACAGGCATCCCCGTTGCCGTCGCCGTCCGTATCACTCTGATCCGGGTTGTCTGCGAACCGGCAGTTGTCGCACGCATCTCCCAGGGCGTCCGTGTCGGAGTTCAACTGTGACGAGTTGGACACATCGGGGCAATTGTCCTCGGCACACGTGTTGGCCGGGAAGCCCGGGTCACCGAACCCGTCCCCGTCCGTGTCGGTGCAATCGTCGCAATCGTCGATCAGCCCGTCGCCGTCGGTGTCGTCCTCGCAATCATCGGGCACGCCGTTGAGGTTGCAATCGTTGGCCGGCGGACCCGTCGTACCCTCTATCAACACATCGTCGATGACGCCCAGATCGCCGTCGAGTCCGTAGTAGCGGAACCCAATGCGGAAGTCCCCGCCGGGCAGCAACGGCGTCAGGTCGTAGACGCCATTCACCCACGTGCCGTAGTAATCAGTGTACAGCTCGTTGAGGTTGCCCACGAAGATATCGTCTCCACCACCGGGGGCCCCGATAACGATCATCACATCGATGTCGTACCAGTCACACCAACTCTGCCCGAAGCAGCCTAACGACCAGACGCTGAGCGAACCCGTGGTAATGTCGAGCACGGGAGTCAGCAGGTAAGTGTCGGCGTAGTTGGGCGTGCTCCAGGGATGTACCGCCGACTGAGCGCCGGTGTGGACGTAATCGGGTGTGGTAGAGACCTGCCACGGGCCGTTCACGTCGAAGGCCGTGTTCTCCCACCCCGCCGGCGGGAAGGTGCCCTCGAAGCTCTCATCCACGACGACGGCCTTCGTACCGGAGAGTTGGCACTCATCGGGAATGCCGTCGGGCTGGCAGTCGTTGCTCGTCCCATCCGCGATGTCGCACTCGTCCGGGATGCCGTTGCCATTGCAGTCATCCGACGCCCCATCATAGATGTCGCAGGTGTCAATCGTGCCGTTCTGGTTGCAGTCCGCTCCACCGCCGGCACCGCTGCCCGCGCAGTCGGTGTCATCACCCGCATACAGTCCGCCGAGCAACCCGCAGGCCACCTCGGTGTCGTACACGCAGCCGGTCGAGGTACAACACGCTCCCTTCGGCGGTACGATACAGTCGAACGTGAAGTCAATCGGGCCTGAAGGTTCGCTGTACCCGTACCAGTAGGAGGCCAGGATCCAGTACTGCGTGCCTCCGTTCATCCACATTTGCAGCGTTTGCGGGTCGGAGCATTCAACCTCGGTCAGGCTGGTGCAGTCCGCCCCGTTCCACACCGCGATTATGGTATCCTGCCCGTCGACCGAGATGGTCGCGTCACAACCCTCGGGCGGCGTGTACGAATACCAGACGCCGTTGTTGGCATACCCGGCGTTCCCGCTGCTGTCGCAGCTTGGATCGACGTTCGGGTCGTCCGTAGCCAGTGACAAGTCGACGCCGAGGTCGGCGTATGGTACCGCGAGAATATCGGTCACATTCGCGCAGTCATCATTCACCGGCGGCTCGCATGACGCTCCGTCGACGATATCGAGGATGAAGTCGCCCTCGTTGCTGCTGTAACCGTGAACCAGAATGAGGTACTCTCGCCCTATCTCGGAACACCACTGGACCTCGGATTGCAGCGCCCGTGACCCGCTCTTTTCCGGGTCAACGTGCTCGACTTTGAGTAGGTCCTTGTAGTCCATCCGGGATGGAATCGCCAGCAGGCTAGGCTTAATAACGCCCGACGTGACACCGGCGTCACGGGCCATGCCGTAGCAGGCGTCGTCATTGCCGCCCACGCAGGTGAGCGTCCCGCATCCGTCGGTGTAGACCGTGACCTTCGTGTCCCAGGTCGAGTTGCACAGCGACGCGGTCAGCCTGTTGCCGTTGCCGATCACCGAGTACCACACGTCCGCCGCCGTGTTCGACGTGCCGCAGTACGGCGCCCCGGAGTTGTTCGCCCCGATGGTCGTACCTAGAACGGTGTCGCCCACATTGACGGGAATGGCCGTGCCACAGGTATCGTTAATGGGCGGGCAGGTGGACGTCGCGCACGACGTTCCGTCGCCGAGGTAGAGATCCGGACAGGCCGCAGCTCCGCTCACGTCGGTGCAGTTCCCGCCTGCGTCACAGCATGCCCCACCGGCCGCACATTGCTCAACGGTCAGCGTGAACACGGGGATGCACGTCGGCGACGCCCAGGTGTCGACCTGTATGTAGTAGCTGCCGGGTGTTAGCGTAACGCAATCGATAAAGAGCGGATCAGACGAGCTGTGGTAGTCCGCAGCAATGCACGAGTCGCTTGGTGGGCAGACGTCGCCCAAGGCGAACCCCGACCACGTCGTGCCGTGCGGATCGAGCGTGAGCCTTACGGTCATCGTCTCGGTGACGTTCAGCTCGTACATCATATCCTCACCGCTGTCATAATAGTAGAGGCAGCCGCCGCTGCCGGCCTCGTCGTAGGAGTCGCCCCGGCCGCAGTTCGTGTTGTCGTTCGTGTAGGGCAAATCAGCCGTGCCAAGAGTCACCGAGAACGGTGCGGTGCAATCGTCTCCCCCCGTGGGGCAGGTTACGTCGGCACAGGTCTGACCCCCGAACCACAACTCGGCACAGTCCTGCAGTGCGACATTGTCGGTGCAGACCTGGTTCACACAGCATGCTCCGGTCGCCGGCGGGCACGTAATCGACAGAACTCCGGGACCGGTGCTCGAGCTGTAACCACCCACCTCGATCAGGTAATGATTACCCGCGGTCGCAGTGAACCACACCTCGGACTGCAGCGCCCTGCCGGTGCAGGGGGAATCATCGTTACAACCCAACTCAGTACCAAGGGGGCTACAGCTTGCACCGTCGTAGACCGCAAGCTTGGTGTCGTAACTGCTGCCACAGAGCGATACGTGGACCTCGCCGGAGCACGAAGCAGTGTAGTCGTACCAGATGTTCGGGCTGCTCATACACGTGCCCGTGCCGTCAGATGTCGCCGCTGTCGTGTCAAACGGGAGATTCACAACCTCGCCTATAGGCGTAGCGCTGCCGCAGTCGTCGTTGGACAGTGGAGGTGCCGGACAGGTGAAGGTCGTACAATCCTGCCCGTTGTGCCAGGTGCGATCCGGCTGAGCGAGGCAATCACTCTCCGTCATGTTGCCCAGGCAAACACCGGTAAGCGAATCACAGCACGCACCGAGAATCACGCCGCAGGCGGGCACCAGATCAGCGCACAGCGTGTCCGCCTCGAACCTGCCCGTGCAGTTGATCGCCTCGACCCCGTCGTTGCAGACCCCGGTGCCGTCGTCACAGCACGCACCGAAAGTCGGGGTGTAGGCTGTAGTCAGGCAACCACTCAGGTCGAAGTCCGACTCATCCAGTACGCCGCAGGTCGCCCCGGCCCCGGAGTCGAGGCAGGAACTCAGGTCCCCGACAGGCGAGCCCGCCCAGAGGAACCAGCAGTCGGTGTCACCCATGCCCTGTATCGAGAAGAAGCCGGAGGTCTGCGACACACAGGGGGCAAGCAGAGGCACGCTGTAATACAACATCTCGTAAGCGCCTCCGAAGATCACACCCGTGGGCACCATAGTCGGTGTCACCGTGTACGACGCGACCTCCGCACCGGGCACGCCACCGGCGTCCGCATAGAACTTGACCTGGAACACCGGGTTGCTCTCGGTGCACTCGGTCCAGCCGAACAGCGGATCCAAATAGAGCTGGAGCCCCCACCAATGGATGTCGCAGATTTGGTCTGCCAGGCTGTAGCTCTCATAGCGCAAATAGGTGGAGCCGGAGACGTCCACCTCGCTCGTGCCGAAAGTCCACGCATCGTCCGGGCTGTAGGGCGTTTGTCCGAAACCGGTTGAGGCCGGACACACGCCCGCCGGAGGCGGACAGGTGAACGTGCCGCAATCCTCGCCTGCGTACCACGTACCGCTGCAACTGGGCTCGGTCGTGGTGCCGGTGCAGACATCGGCGACACAGCAGGCACCGGTGGGCTCGGCGTACGGGTGAACGTCGAGCTGATAGTTGCCGGCGCCTGTGCTGCTATAGGCCTCGATGGCTACGTAATGAACGCCCGCGGACACCGACGCGACGACCTCGGATTGCAGCGACCTGCCTGTGCAAGGCGAGTCGTCGTTAGCCCCGACTTCCTGTCCGCAGCAGCTCGTGCCGACAAACAGATAGGTGTCGTAGTCCGACCCGCACAATGAGAAGACCCACGTACCCGCGGTCGGTATGTCTACCGCGTAAATGATCTCCTCCGACGACCTCAAGGCGCAGTCGTCACCCGAACCGACCGTGGAGCCCGTCCACACGCCCGGCGCGGTGACGGAGAAGTCAGTGCAGGCGCACGGATCGGGACTGCACGTGGTGTTGTCGCCCAGGTAAACCCCGCCCCCGGCTGCACAGTCAGCAGCAGTTACGATGGAGCACACCTCGTTGGTGCAGCATGCGCCGGTGACCTGCCCGCAGAGCGGAACGAGATCGGCACATAGCGTATCAGCCTCGAACCGCCCGGTGCAGTTGACGATCTCCACGCCGTCGTTGCAAACCCCCGTACTGTCATCGCAGCACGCTCCGAATGAAGGAACGTATTGGCCGGTCAGACAAACCGCGTTGTCGTAGGTATAGGAGGTGCAATCCTGGACGCCATCCGTCGCCAGGCACGAACTGCCGTCTCCGTCGGGCGAGCTGTCCCAAAGGAACCAGCAGTCGATGTCCCCCACACCCTGGATGGATACCCACCCGTCAGTTAGGTTGACACACGGGGTCAGCGGGTCGACGCTGAAATACTTCAAATCATAGAGCCCGGCAAAGACCTCATTCGTGGGAGACACGGTCGCCTGCACGATGTACGTCTGAACGAGCGTGCCCGGCTGACCGCCGTTATCGGTCGAGAAGGTGATGACAAACGTCGGGTCGCTTTCGGTGCAATCCGCCCAATCCGCGGTGAGCACCATCTGTGTACCCCACCAGTGGATATCACAGATCGGGCTGGTCACGCCGGAGAAGTACTCTGCGCGGAGGTAGTTCGTGCCGTTGACGTTCATCTCCGACGTCCCCAGGCTCCATGCATCGTTACTCCCGTGGGCGTTCTGCCCGAACAGCGTGTCGGCAGGGCAGGTCAGACCGACGATCGCGGGGCACACGAAGGTTGCACAATCCTCACCGAGATACCAGTCCCCGGCACACTGTCCCTCTTCCACGGTTCCCGTGCATACGTTGTTGACGCAGCACGCACCTGTGGGCACGACGCACCCGCCCCCGATGAACCCTACGGTCTCCGAGCTTCCGAACTCACCACCGGAGCCGACGAGGCCACCTTCGTAGTAAACCTCGTAGTACCCGTTGCCGTAGCCGCAACAAATCCCGTCACCATAAGAATCGTAGATGGTGAAGTCGTAGCAGCCGGTGGAATCGACGCATACCTCGGTCTCATACAGCGTATTACTGGCGTAGCCGCTGCCGGAGGCTATCACGGCACCGGTGCCGTGGTCGGTAACCTCCCACGACGTCTCCGACCCGTAGTTGTCCGTGAGTATGCGCACAAGTATCGTGGCATCGGTGCATTGACGGCCCGTGATGCCCAGCGCTTTAGCCTGGAGATTCTCCGGCTGCACCGCCAGAGCTGGTCCAGCGCTACATACGAGCGCCAAACACGTGAACCGGAACGCCCCCACCCCTAAAGTTCGTCGAACCATGCCTCCATCCTTTCCAAACACCGCGCGGATCGCACTATTCCATTAAGGACTTGACGCCAATCATTCACAACCAAACACGTCGGCCGGGCCTCGACCGCTGATCGCGGTACCACCGCGCAATGCGAGGCGGACACCGGAAATCACCTTCAGCACGCCCCAATCAGCACGAAGTCGACGACGCTAAAATAAACGAAACCAGTAAGGGGGAAGCATTACTCAATTCCCCTCTCTTCTCTTCTAGCACCACGCCGGGGCAATATGACGACGCTCCCGGGGTACCTCTAGACCCTCCAAACCGGGCATCAGCGCTGCGCCCACAACGCCGTTCGTCTGACCCGGGAATCTCAGGACCGGATCTATTATGAGGCCTTCGCCCATGTGATGCAACGAAAAAACCGTTTCTTCCGCCGTATTCTTTTGGATACAAATCCTAATCATCTTAATCATCTTCGCGGCCTCAAGTGTTCGTTGACTAGGCTCACGGGTTGTCTGGGGCGGGCGTGCACTTGTTCGCGTTGGCGGTGTCCCGGATCGAGACATGACTACCACCCAGTCACACAGAATACCCAAATTAACAACCTGGGGCACAAAATAGATCGCCAATGCTAAACGGGGGTGCTTTACGTCGGCCGAACGCAGTCCGGGCCCGTTCGGTTGGGGGCGGGATTACGTCATACGCGGTCGTCGCCTGGTACTGCGGGCGAAATGCCGTGCCTGCTGCCGTCCCGGACGCCGGACCGCAACTGCCGGTCGCAGAAGAAGATGACAGGGAGTGCGTCAGAGTCCTTGACGAGATTCTGGTGTTCCACAGCCCCCCAGTAGAGGACGTGGGCGATGCAGCCGGAGCATGTCGACACTCCCCCGAGCGCGGCCGCCTCGGCCATTGTGCCGGTCGACCGGGATCAGTGAAGATTTCAGTATACGCCTAAATCCTTCCCGCAGCGCACCTCGCCGTCATAAAGCTGCTTGATCTCCGCCAGCAACTCCTGCGGTGTCGAGCCCCAGAAAAGCTGATGAGTCAAGACCAGAAGCTTGGGCCTGATCTCACGCGCAATCCGCGCTAACTCGATGGTGGAGGTATGGAAGCTGGCATGGTAGCGTCGCCAGTTCGCTGGACGCCCCTCAAACGCGGCCTTTGAATAAACCTCGTGGACGAGCAGATCGCACCCCCGAGCGTTTTGAAGCAAGCTCTCGCACGGAGCCGTGTCCCCTGAGACCACAATGGTACGATCAGCCGTCTCGAAACGGTAGCCGTAGGCATGACGCCACGAGCCGTGACACACGGGAAAGGCTATCACGCGGACGTTGGCGTCCTCGTACACGCGCCCCGGCTCGATCTCGAACACTTCGACCTGCCGGACCGCCGCCTTGGCTGGTTCCAGACCATGCGTCCGCACACCGATATCCTCTTCGTACGCCTTGAGGATGTGCTGCGTCATATCAGCCAAGCCTGGCGGACCGTACGCCTGTAGAGGCTCCTTACGACTCAACACCCATGGAGTCAGAATCAGGTCGGGGTAGCCGAGTGTGTGGTCGGAGTGCAAATGAGTGATGAAAACATGGGTAAGCCTATCGACAGCCAGGGCGTCAACACCGGCTTGCTGAGCTGCGGCGGCACGGCGTACGACGCCGGACCCACAATCCACCAGATACGCCCGGTCGTTGGTGACGACGGCGAGCGCCGGCCCGGAGCGCTCGGGATCGGCATTGGGTGTGCCTGTGCCCAGCAGAACCACATGCGTCCGCCTGCGTACTGGTGCGCTCGCCTGAGGCTCACCCGCCTCGCATAGCTCGACACCGCTCAACAACAGCATGACTGCCATGATCGATTCGAGCATTCGTCTCCTGTTCACACCAGGCTCCTTGCAGGCGTTCACGTTGGCGGTGTCCGAAGCTGATACCACGTTTGGCGGCGCAGTACAGCACGGCACTGCGTTGAGCGAAACACGAGCGGGTCGCCTAGCGCACGGTGCGTGACCGTTTAGGCGGCGTCGCCTCGTGTCGCCTGGCGATGGCGGTCTGGGATCCGAGCCCCAAGCGCCGGCGCGGGGTACGTGCGAGAGCACTCAACCACGTGGATTCGGAACGACTTGGGCTCGTAGGCGTCATGATGATGTACCCGTCGCTCGCGCTCCGGGCTCGGATCGCGCCCCGTCGATTCTGTCACGCACCCCCTAGCGTACCGCGCCCGTCGGCCACACCCAACCGCTCAGTCTCGCCGGCGCCAGCCCGTGCCCGTGGCAGTCGTGGTTGGCCGCGCCGCGCGCCGCTTGGAGCTGCCCGGTTCTCGGGCAGTGGAACCGCACCTTCTGATTACCTGCAGACACGTCTGGGTGATGTAAGTGTTTTGAGACGACTAAGGAATTACGTGCGGCTGAAGGCTCGCCTGCGCGTGAGACATATAGCCGAACTAGGGAAGACCCCGCAAACGAGAAGAGCGTCTTGACGCGACCGGATATGTTCGCTATATGTTAGGTATATGTTAGGTATAGACGAGCGGGACGCGCCCCTTGGCGGGCATCGTCGAGGCCGGGTGTGTGATCGCCGAACCGTTGTAGGCTGGAAGCCAGGTGTCCGCCTGTGCTGAAGTCGGTATGGAGGGATAGCCTCGTGCAATCGGAGCAGCGTAAAGGGAAACCACCCACCGCCGAAGCCCTTACAGATGATCAGGCGCGCCTTGTCGACGAGAATCTCGGCCTGGTGGGGGTGCACCTTCGGCGCAACGTGTCCAGCCTCACCCGACCGAGGCGTGACCGGGAGTGGGAGGATCTGTTTCAGGAGGGGTGCCTGGGGCTCATCGATGCAGCAAGGAGATACCGCGCGGACCGTGGCATTCCTTTCTCGGCGTTCGCTCTTCCACGAATCCACAACGCCGTGACGAAGGCGCTGAGAACGAAGTTCACGACGGTCTACATGCCTGAGCAGCGGCCGGCCAGAAGTCGCGGGCCCGGCGCGGACCGTCATGATCCTCGACGGGGCGGGGCGGTGGAATCCAGCAGCGATCGGGTACCCGAATCGCGCCATCGACCCACGGTTCGTTCACTGTCGGATGAGGCGGAGTCGGACCTGGTTGCTCCTCCCCGGTGCGACCACCGCCGGCACGCCCCCGCGGGCACGGTCGGGGGGCGTCTACGTGAGAAGTATGAATCAGCCGTGCGCGCCGCTGCCGATGAGGTGGGTGCAAAGAGCTCGACAAGGCGCGATCGTCACGAGCTCGTTCGCATCCTGACCAACGAACGGTTCCTGATACCCCACACGGAAGCCAGAAGGCCCTTGCGCCAGATCGCCCGCGACACGCGGTCGTCGTACGCTCGTGTGGCCCAGTGCGAGCGGCGATTGAGTGACCGGGTTCGCCGGGCACTCGAGACTGATCCGGAGTTCCGTGAACTAAGGCGTCAAATGCGCACCGATCCGCAGGGGGGCGAGCTCCCCATCGACGCCACCGTAGAGCACGCATTGCTTGCGGCGAGTGCGGACGAGTTCGTCCGACGGTTCAGGCTGGGTGACGGGCCGACGCGCGCCGGCATTCTGCATTCGGTACTTACGGCATCTAACACCGATATCGAGCACATCGTGCGAAGCCGGTTCGTCCGTCTTCCGCGGTCGGCCCGGGATCGCCTGTTGGCCGAAGCAGAGAGCTGCATGACTCCGAGTGCCGCCCTGTGAGACGCCTGCGGCGCGAGTCTACTCACTCAATGAGTCGAAGACGTCCAGCGACCCGCGGCGCCCGGGCCACGTACCGGGGGATCAGTCCGTCTGCCACCTTCCGATGAAGCTCAACCACCTGCGTGGGGCTGTAGTCTCGACGCAGGTAAAGACGGGGGTTAGAGACATCCCACTGAGGCACTGCGACGCGACCGCCGCTGGCAAAGTCGTTCAACACTTCGAGCATCTTGTCTATTCCCGCGAGGATGGCCTTGCACCCTATCGTATGCGGGGTGTCGCGTGCTACGATCTCGGGGCGGGCGTGGGCGAAGATCGGACCGCTATCGATACCGGCATCGAGCAGGTGGACGGTCGCTCCGACGTACTCGGGCTCCTCGTTGAGGAGTGGATAGAAGTTGGTGCCCGTGCCGCGGTAATACGGCGAGAGCCCAAGGTGCATGTTGACCATGCGCCCCGGCCAAGCCCCCAGCAACGGCGGCTTTATCAGGTTCGTACCGTACACGACCACGATGTCTACTGCAGCGGTCTTAAGAAAAGCGACCGTCTCATCCGTGTTCAGCGTACCGAAAGGTAGCCGGAGCACGGGGCAGCCAGGTGAATCCGGTATGAAATCGCAGTCGGCACCAAAGAAGACAGCCTCCTGGCGCGTGCGTTCGGCAAAGTGGTCACGCACAATGCGGACCTCGGCAGGCGTCAAGCCGGCTCCATCGAACTCAGCCGGGCTGTAACCCACGTCTTCGTACGCGACCGCCACGACCTTCAGCCGCGCGCACAGCGCCCGTACAAAGTAACGGTGCCTTATCTCGATACTCGTGAGGATGCCGACTCTCACCCTGAGCCACCAGTCAGCCCGCAGCTCGGCTTCTGAAAACCGGGCAAACCGGACACGCTCGAGCCTGCGCGGAAGGCCCTGAGACAAAATGCCCTACCGGCGCAGGTCCGCCCTATAGGGGAAAGACACCGCTTGCCCACCCGTTCTCATGCCCCATCGCCTCCGTTCAGAGGCACGAACGCCCCAGGGGCAATCTGCCCCCGGCTGCCTCTCGATCGTCATGGGGTGAGCGGCGGGGTCGCGAGCTATGGTCCGCCGGGATCGGTGTCTTGTCTGTTCGACGCAGCACCCGAGGAGTTCGCCTATTGCTGGAACTGCGAGAACAGTGTTTGGAACTGGCTGTAGAACAACGCTGAGAATATCAGGCTAAACGGATCGCAGCCGACCTGCGTGAGTGTTCCCCCCGACAGCAACGCGATCAGGGCAATCCGTTTATATCGTGGTGTTCTTCTCACTGGACATCCTCTCATCGAGTTTTGCCTTGGATTGTGCTCCAGAATCCGGGACCAGGGTCCGCGAGCGTAGCGGCCACCTCATGCGAATAAGGCGCGCGATTATCGGCCAGGGACAAGAAGTGTCAAGCACGCTGCCTGTGCGCCGAGGTCTCGCTGCCGGGCCTGTTGAGCGCCGTTTCTGCTTCAAGGTGCTGCCTATCATCGAGCGAGGGCAGCCCAATGCGGACGCTCCTTAGTCCGGCGCCGTCCGGTGTGCGCGCGACCGATAATGTTGCCCCTCGCATCCGTATCACAGCGAATGCCCGTCGCGGCATGAACTGGCACGTGACGACGCCTCGTCCGTATGTGCTCGGCGCAAGCCCGATGAGTTGACTCGCGCACATGGGCGGGCGATAATCTTCAGATGGGGTGATCTCATAACAAGCCACCGCGGAACGTCCGATGCCCAAGTTCTTCAATAGCGACATGGCTGATCTGGCCCACCAGCTCACGCTCTCCCCGCGCCGCATCCGCATGGAACAGATTCGCGGTGTGGAGAAGCTCCTCGATGTTATCGAACCTGATCGGGCGTACCCTTTTGAGTATGTCTGCTTCGCTATCACACGCTATCGCAAACGCGGTCGATGCGGCGCGAGCGCCTCGATTCCGGGCAAGGCGCTTATTGCCGACCTCGTCACGCTTGCCGAGCTGATCAGCCGCAAGGCGAATCTTCGCCCGTCGGAGCTCGGTGACTCCTACCTGACGCATCAGGAGCTCGCAGACCATCTGCAAGTGAGCACCAAGACCGTGCGCCGCTGGCGGAATCGCGGACTGCTCGGTCTGCGCGTGGTGTTCGAGGACGGGGTCAGTCGGCTGGTGTTCTGTAAAGGACCGCTCAACGGCTTCGTCTCGCGACACAAGAAGCTTGTGGCCAAAGGCGCGTCGTTCAGGCAGCTCACCCCGGCGGAGCGCCGGGACATTGTCGAACGAGCCCGCGCGCTGCTGGCGCAGCGTCCGATGAAGCTGCACGCAGCGGCAAGGCACATCGCCCAAGACACGGGGCGCGCGGTGGAGACCGTTCGGTACACCCTGCGGCGCTACGACGAAAAACACGGCTCCAAGGCGCTTTTCACGCGTAACGGGGAGAGCGTCCATTGTGAGCGGCACCTGGCGATATGGCGCTGCCACCAGTCGGGAGAAGCGGTGGAGTCGATCGCTAACGCGTTCGGCATGTCAGCCGCCGAGGTCCAACAGGCTCTTTGCGAGGTTCGTGTCCGCCGGTACAAGGAACATCCGCCCACCTACGTGTATAACGAGCTGTTCGACGCCCCGACCGCCGACGCGCTGATTCTGGACGCCCCGGAACCGGTTGTGAAGACTCCGCCTGCGACACGAACTCCCGCGGGTCTGCCGTCCTACCTCCGTTCGCTGTACCAGACTCCCCTTCTAGCGCGCGAGCAGGAGGCGGACTTGTTCCGGCGTTACAACTACCTCAAGTACAAGGCGGCGCGGGCCCTTGCGGAGATCGACGCGGACAACGTGTCGGGCGAGCAGCTTTCCGCAATTGACCAATGGATGGTGCTAGGCGACGCGATCAAGCAGCGGATCATCCGCGCGAATCTTCGTCTGGTGGTCAGCATCGCAAAGAAACACGTGGGGTGGTCGTCGAGCTTCTACGAGGTGATAAGCGACGGGAACATGTCGCTCATGCGAGCGGTGGAGCGCTTCGACTATGCTCGCGGCAACAAGTTCAGCACCTACGCGACCTGGGCCATCATGAAGAACTATGCCAGGTCCATTCCCGTCGAGCACTATCACTGCACGCGTTATGTCACCGGACAGGAAACCGTGCTCGATGCCACGCCGGATCATCGCGAGGAGCCCGTTTCCGCGAGCGATCGCGGGCACATCCGGGCAATGATCGAGGCCGGCATGGACGAGCTCGATGAGCGGGAGCGCGAGATTGTCAGCAGTCACTTCGGCCTGCGCAACAGGGGCAAGGCCTTGACGCTCGAGCAACTGGGGAACCGGTTTGGCGTCACAAAAGAGCGGGTTCGGCAGATCGAACGGCGGGCGCTTGCCCGGCTGCGCGACCTGCTCGCGCCTTCACTTGTGGAGGCTTTCGGCGACTGATTGCTTGCCGCTCCGGTCCTACTCTTCGTAGCTCATCAGTAGTTTGCCAGACACCGCCCAGCGCCTACTTGCCGATGCAGAAGTTGGCGAACACGTGCGTCAATAGCTCCTCTGTAGTGACCGGACCGGCTATGGATCCTAATGCATCCGCAGCCTCACGCAGCTCCAGGGCCAGAATATCGGCGCAGTCACCGGTGTGAGCCGTGGCGTCAGTCAACGCGATAGCACGGTCAATCGCCTGCATCGCGTCCTGCACGGCGCGTCTTTGTCGTTGCGTCAGCAGCAGGGCCTCCGAAAGCGGCGTCGCGGTTTCGCTCTCGAGGCTTTCGGCGAAAGCCGAGCGCAGTGCGTCAACGCCGATCCCGTGAAGGGCACTTACCAGACAGACAGGACCCAAGCCCCAGCGCTCGAGGTGCTGCAAACGGGAATCCGCATCGCCGGAGGCAAGCAGGTCGCACTTGTTGGCAGCAACGACCACCTTAGCCACGTTCAGCGAACCCAGCAGGCTCACGATATGATCGTCGGGGGGAGCAGCCACATCCATAACCAGGCATATAAGATCTACCGCTCCGGCGGCAGACAAAGTCATTTCCCGGGCGCGCGCGACGACCTCGTCCATGGACCGATCGATTCCAGCCGTGTCAAGAAGGATCGCATCCCCTCGTCTAAGGTTCATGGGGGCGGAGAGTATGTCTCTCGTCGTACCGGCGGCGGCGGCACAGATCGCCCGCTTCGTCCCGCTGAGGCGATTCATCAGCGAGCTCTTGCCCGCATTAGGCGGCCCGAACAGCAGGATGTGCGGGAGCATGTCCAGGGTTTCTTCAGGAACCGCTCCTGAGAGAACTCCGCCCAGATGTGCTGCAAGCCCCTCGAGTTCAGTGCGAAGCGTGCCTGGAGTGATGAACTCGATGGGCTCCTCGACGAAGTCGATGCCCGCTTCCACCAGGGCGAGCAGCTCAGCTAGACGGTCGCGCGCTTCGGTTATGGCCCTCGCCAGTGCTCCATCCACCAGGCGCCGCGACGCCCGAAGCTGAGCGTCACTCTGCGCCCGGATCAGGCCGGCGACGCCCGCCGCCTCGGTCAGCCCCATGGCACCGTTGAGAAAAGCGCGGGCGGTGAACTCTCCGCCTTGGGCGACGACGGCTCCCAGGTCGACTGCGCGGGCGAGCACCAGCTCGAGTGCGGGTGGCGAGCCTATCGTGTGGATTTCCACCAAGTCCTCACGAGTGTAGCTGTGGGGGCGTCTGAATATGTAGAGGTGAGCGGGGAGTGATAGATCGGCATCCACGAACACCTCGGCAGCGCAGCGCACCGCTCCGGGCTGATCCGTGGGCCGCCGCCCGGGCTCGCAGCGTATAAGGCGATCGGCGATCGTCAGCGCTTGCGGTCCGGAAAGCCGGACTATTCCCAACGTGCCAAAGCCGGGCGCCGAGGAGACGGCAACGATGGTCTCGTCGAGTCGATCAAGCATGGCAGTACGAAACAGGCGACATGCTAACCCGACGCAGTTCATCGGGCATCCATCACGCTCAAGAGAATCTTCGCACCGGATCGGTTAAGATCGCATGGTCGCGGCATCGGCGTGACGCGTACATGCCCGGCGTATCGCTTCGCTGAGGCAGGTAGCTGGCAATTAGGCCGGTCAATCTGCCAAGGTGATGCTCAGTGGGAATCATCCAGGTGGACTGCGAGTTCAAGGAGGTACTTCAGCGAATAACGAGCGGTGCCGACCTTGCTCGGGACGAGGCCCATCATGTATTCACCAAGATCATGGCGGGTAGCGTACCGGAGAGCATCCTAGGGGCGCTGCTGGGGGCGTTGTGCACCAAGGGCGAGTGCGTCGACGAGCTCGTGGGCGCGGCTGAGGCAATGCGTGCCGTTGCGGTGCCCGTGAGGTGTGCGCGCGACTGTATTGACACGTGCGGGACCGGAGGCGATGGGATCAGCACGTTTAACGTCTCCACCACGGCAGCGATCATTGCAGCATCCGCAGGCGCGACCGTGGCGAAGCATGGGAACCGGTCGAACTCGCGCGCATCCGGCAGCACTGAGGTACTCGACCACCTGGGTGTGAATGTGGCTGCGGGGGTCGAGGTGATCGAACGGTGCCTGGATGAGATCAACGTCGGCTACCTGAACGCTCAGCTTCTGCACCCTGCCATGAGACACGCTGCGCCGGTGAGGCAGGCGGTCGCGATTCGAACGATCTTCAATCTTGTCGGGCCCCTGACCAATCCAGCCGGTGCGCGGCGCCAGGTGGTCGGTGTGCCGAGGGTGGATCTGCTGGACACCATGGCCACGGCCCTTCTCGCTCTGGGCACGACGCATTCGTGGGTCGTTCATGGTGCCGACGGCCTATGCGATCTCACGGTTACCGCGTCTACCAGCGTCGTCGAGGTCCGGGGTCGGAACTTGAAGCGGTTCACCGTGACGCCGGAAGAGGCAGGTCTTGCTCGCGGTAAGCTTCGCGATCTGCTCGTCGATTCCCCCGCGGCAAGCGCCGCCATGGTCGAGGGCGTAATCGAGGGCGGGCGAGGTGCCCCGCGCGACCACTCGTTACTAAACGCCGGTGCGGCGCTGGTGGTGGCCGGTGTAGCGGGCGACATCAACGAGGGCGTCGAGCTGGCAGCGCGGGCGGTGGATGACGGTACATGCGCGGAGACGCTGAGGCGTTGGCGGGTACTATCGCACGATGATGTAGGGGTACCCCCTGCATGAGGCAGGCACGAGCTGCACTCACCCGTCGGGCGAACCCGGACACCACTTCGCCGCCGACAGCGTAGGGCGGCACGGACCTTGAGGTCGGTAAGATGATCCGATACGAATGCGACAAGTGCGGCAGATTCCTGGCAGCTAACGATCGCCAACGCTTCATTGTCAAGATGGAGATCTACGCTGCCGCAGATCATCTCGATCTTGATGCCGACGCTCACGGCGACCCCGAGCGCGCTATGGACGACGTGCTGCGCGAACTTGCCGCGGCCGACCCCGACGAGGTTGAGGATCAGACCTACCGCTCGTTTCGCTTCGACGTCTGCGACGCCTGTCGGCGGAGGCTGCTGGCGCGGCCGCTGGGCAGCGACACCTGACCACCACCAGGCGTACTCGGGAGGCGCCGTAGCCCGCGAGGCGAAAGGCGTGGCGGGCATGGGCACATGCGGTTGTCCCGAACCGACTCAGGCAGAAGCTCCCGTTTGCCCGCATGATTCAGGCGTTGACGACCGCCCGGCAACTCAGGCCAGGCGTTCTCCGGTCTCGCCTGGTTCGAAAATGTGCGCGTGCGAGAGATCAAAGGTGATGTCGACGACATATCCTGGTAAAAGCGCCGCGTTTGGGGCCGCTCTGGCAACGATGGGCTCGCCCGTGCCGGTTTGCACGTGCACCCTGATGCAGTCTCCAAGCGGCTCGACGGTTTGCACGGTGACGTTGGTGGCAGCAGCATGAGTGGTGCGAGGCTGCGACGACTCCGGTGATCGGCCTTTGGGCTTTCGGGAGCTGGTTTCGTTCCTGCCGTCGGCCACACGCACGTGCTCCGATCTGATACCCAGAATCACGTCTCTGCCATGGTAGGCCCGCGCCCGGGAGGCGAAGTCTGCGGGTAGCACGAGTCTGCCCAAGCCACAAGTAAAGCAGCTTTGCCGTTGCTCACGAGCAAGCCTGCCGGTGAGGAAGTTCATCGATGGGGTACCGATGAAAGAGGCGACAAAGCGGTTGGCGGGGCTGTTGTATAGATCCAGCGGGCGGCCAAACTGCTGCACGACGCCGTCCTTCAAGACGGCGATTCGATCGCCCAGCGTCATGGCCTCTTCCTGATCATGCGTGACATGGATGATGGTGGTTTGGAGTCTGCGGTGTAGGGTTTTGAGCTCGGTGCGCATGTGTGTGCGGAGTTGGGCATCAAGGTTGGACAGCGGCTCGTCAAGAAGGAACACCCTTGGCTTGCGGACGACGGCCCGCCCGAGAGCTACACGCTGACGCTCCCCGCTCGAAAGTGTAGCCGGGCGACGCTCGAGGAGGTGCGTGATACCAAGCATCCCGGCCGTTTCATCGACCAGCCGTTGCGTCTCCCGCCTGGGAACTCCCCGCATCCGCAAGCCGAAAGCCATGTTCTTGAAGACCGTCATGTGCGGATACAGAGCATAGCTCTGAAAGACCATTGCTACGTCACGGTCTCTGGGAGGAACGGCGGCGACGTCCGCGCCAGCGATGCGGATGGTGCCCGAGGTGGGTTCTTCGAGGCCTGCGATCAGCCGTAGTATCGTCGTCTTGCCACACCCGCACGGCCCCACCACTACGACGAACTCCCGCTCCGCGATAGAGAGGTTGAGCCCGTCGACCGCTAATAC
>JBHHXS010000040.1:0-17339 GCA_046757145.1 Phycisphaerae bacterium
TTGATGACGGCCGTGTGCCACCCGACTTTCATATCGCCATCGGCAGCGTCGGTGCAATCCCCTACTACTCGGGCTTGCCAACGCTCGACCGTACGGGGTTAACCGACAAGCACGTGGCACGATCGGAGTTCATCGATCGAAAGGGGTGGGTCGCCCACGGGAAAAGCGCCACGTTGGACTATGCCCGCCGGGCCGGCGTGGATTTCTGGTCTCTGGGAGTCCACGTCTGCTGGAACGTGGCGGACCCGAAGTTCGTGTCGGTTTTCCCGGGGGCCGACGCCGTCGCCGACGTGGGAGACGGGTATTATCTGCTCGGGCGGTTCCCGCAGGGGTTCGCCGCCGCCGCTGCCCGCCTCCCAGCGTTAAGCCTGGAGCACCCCTCGCCCACCACCATGTACCGGATCGCGCAGGCTCTGCGCACCAAGCACCAACCACAAACAGCACTCCCACTGTTCGAGTCGGCCCTGCGTGGTGCGAAGCAGTTGCTGCCCGAGGGGGATCAACTCCGCTCGATCATGCGAGCCGCCTACGGCGCGTGCCTCGTTGAGCTCGAACGTTATGAGGAAGCCGAACTGCAGCTTGCGGCGGCCTACGCCATGATGCAGCAATCACCCACCAGGTCGGACGCCGTCGTGAGGCGACTGCTGACCGAGCTGATCGCCGTCTACGATAAGTTAGGCCGGGACGACGAGGCAGAGCGCTATCGCCAGTCGCTGCATCAAGTCGACGACTAGGGGGCAGCACGCGCAACGCAACTCGCCGCAAGCGCGTGACACCTCATGTGGCCGCCAACCCCGCCATACTCACCCCCGACGCACACACCGACAGCGTAGGCAATAAACGGCGCCTACGCGCTGCGCCTGGCAACGGCACTGCACGACACCGCCGCACGTGGCGCGTGGCGGCTTCGACCCCTCGCGCACGATCCCGTCCTGCCGACGGAACTAATCCTCGGGATAGAGCTTCTCGCCCGTTTGTTTGTCCTCGACGGTTATGACGTCGACAGGGCACACGGCGGCGGCCTCGAGGATAGTCGCCCGGTCGTCTGTCGGGCTCTCAACTAGCACTGCCTTGTCGTCGTCGTTCAGGACAAAGGTGCCGGGCGCTGCTTCGACGCATGCCCCGTCACCGATGCACTCTTCACAGTCAATCGTGATCTTCAGTCTGTCGATATCACCCACGCATCATCTCCTTGCAACTCCTTGCAACCCGGCGCCCTCTGGGCGGTCACGGTCTAGAACACAGGCCCGTGAAACACCACCAAAGCACCAACTCACCAGTAGTATACCCCAAACCATCCAAACAACCGCAGGCGCGCTGTTAAGCCGCCCCAGCAGGTGGAGTGCCATCGCGAGCGGCCAGACGAAGACTCTTACTCCATCGGCAGCGGCATAAGCCCCGTCATCTCGAACAGCCCGCGCTAAGAAGGCGAAGCACGCCGCATCTACAGGCCGCCTGTTCGAGCATACATCGCCTACACGGTCGTGCAACATCCGGGCGATATCGAGCGCCGTTCACGCTGGTCCGCGCTGATCTTACAATTAACCTTGACAATGTTCATGGCAATTGATGCCTACGTGGGCCCGGCAGCCGGGATCGCAACGTCTTTGCTGTGGACGTTGACGGTCGTGCTGTTCACAGCCGCCAGCAAGCGCATCGGCCCCACACTGGTTAATGCATCGCGCCTTGTTCTGGCCGTCATCCTGCACGCCGCGACTTTTCGGGTGCTCACAGGGCAATGGGTGCCGTCTGCCTCCGCAACGCAGGTGCTTTATCTAGCCGTGTCGGGAGTCGTCGGTCTTTGCATCGGTGATCAAGCCCTGCTGACCGCCTTCGTGGACATAGGCCCGCGCTTGACCTCCGTGATAATGGCCTCCGCGCCGTTGTTCGCGGTGCTCTTCGGATGGGCGATCCTGGGCGAGGTGCTGGTCGGCGTGGCATGGGTCGGGGTAGTGCTCGTCGTCGGCGGCGTTGCCTGGGTCGTTCTAGAGCGACCGCCCGTCGCCGGACCGGCGCACCGACCGCGCCCACTGCACGGCGTCGTCCTGGCATTCGTTTACTCTGCCTGCCAGGCAGGTGGATTGCTGCTTAGCAAGCAGGGCATAGGGCATGGATGGCTTCCGGAAAGCGAGCACTTGACGCCGCAGGCCGCAACGTTGATACGCATGGTCTTCGCCGGTGTCGGAATGACCCCTATCGTCGTCGCCCGCCAGCTACGCCATCGTGCAGACAGCGCCGTCGGACGCCTGGCAACCGAGGCGGGCTCTGCCCGCGCCGGCATGTTCTTCGCCGCCGGTGGTGCGATCGTCGGCCCGTATTTGGGCGTTTGGATGTCGCTGGTAGCTTCCGATCGGGCACCGCTCGGGATCGCCCAGACGCTATGCTCCCTCGTCCCCATCTTCATTCTTCCGCTCGCGGCCACCGTCTATAAGGAACATATAAGCCCCAGAGCGATGCTCGGGGCGTTCCTTGCGGTCGGAGGGTCAGCGCTGTTGTTCCTCGGCGCGTGAGAAGAGGCCGCTACTGCGCCCGAGGATGTTGGAGGGTCAACCCGAGTGTTCGTTTTATTAGACCGTTCCTTACGCGCTTGCCCGAGCGCTGAACCACCCCGCCCATGATCCATCGAACACCAGGTAACCCGGCAGTGGCCATCACGCGGTCGTACAGCTCCCGTCTTTTCATCGGCGTGTCATCGACCAGATTCAAGATACCGCGGTACGGGACATCGATCAGCCTCACCAGTGCCACGACGATATCATCCCGGTGGATCAGGTTGACGTAGGCGTCTCCGTCGCTGCGTTGCGTACCGGCAGCGGCCCGTATGCGCTCGCCCAGGTCCCGCCCCGGGCCGTAGATGCCGCCAAGGCGCACAACGGTCGTAGAGACGAGTGCAGGTCCGACGGCCTGCCCCCCTACAGGGTCCTCAAGTAGAGCCTGCTCAGCAGCAAGCAGCGCCAGCCCGTTCACGGACCGAGGCTTCGTGGGTGACTCCTCATCGACCCAACTGCCATCCTCCTGGCCGTAGACCTGCGTCGATGACGTGTAGATGATTTGCCTGATGGACGTATTCTCGACGGCGCGGAGGAGGTTTCTCGTTCCATCGAGGTAGACCGCGCGATAGTCGCCCCCGCGACCTCCCGGAGCCAGCGTAAGGTACACTACAGTGCAATCCGTCAGTAGTGCACGAAGCTCACCGAGTCGGGAGTGCTCTAGCACGTGGGCGGCGATGCGTGGCTTACCTCTCGCCGCTGCGGGGCCCTCGCTCGCTTCGGTGGTCATACCGTGCCGACCCTCCGGGTCACCGTAGGCGGGCCCGCCTCCCCGAGCCGGTGCACCGGATACAGGGCCGGGTGGGGAAGCCGGGCTCGGCCGTGTGTGCCCCGGGCATGGATCAACGCCCGACGCCAACACGCGGTCATTGATTGATTCAATTACTGCAACGCGCTCAGGCGTCGTGGTGGTGGCGACGACGTCGTGCCCCGCACGCACAAGCGCCTCAGCCAGCGCGCATCCAACGTACCCACAACCGATGATGGCCGAACGCATAGTCGGGCATCTTATCCGACCCACAAGGGCCCTGCACCGGCGACTGCGGCCCCGCGCCGGCGACCACAGCTCCGCGCCGCCTGAGCGCCCGGAGCGCTTACGGCGAGACCTGGTCGCCCATTCAAATCCGCGAACGCGAGCACGCTGGCCGATCGCGTAGGCGCCGCGGCCGTTTCCAGGACGGATCAGCGATCCCGCTGCATGCGACACGGGCTCCCCGATTGCGCCACCGCCCCGCCCCATGGTGCCCACGCCCCGACACTTCAGCGTCGCGCGACTGCAGGGCGGTTGCTTCAGGCGCTTTCTCCGCGCAGAATCCCGCCACGGCACGGAACCTGCTAACGGGGACGGAGCGGATAGACTTTGCCCTTGCCGGGCAACGATGAGGCGAGGAAGTACGGGTTTGCAAGCCAGGTATGAGATTGTTGTGATCGGTGGCGGTCATGCAGGGGCGGAGGCGGCATGGGCTGCGTCTTCCATGGGCGCCGACGTCGCCCTTATCACTATGAATCACGAAGCCATCGGGCGCATGTCGTGCAATCCCGCAATCGGCGGAATCGGTAAGGGGCAGATGGTCCGCGAGATAGACGCGCTTGGCGGAATCATGGGGCTGGCGATCGACAAGGCCGGCATCCAGTTCCGAACGCTCAACCGCTCCAAAGGGCCGGCTGTGTGGGCGCCTCGTGCCCAGGCCGACCGAAACGCCTACCCCACAGCGATCCAGCAGATACTCGCTCGGGCACGCTCGATAGACATCGTCGAGGGCACGGTCGAGCAGATCACATGTGCGGACCCGCACGAGCCGGGGGGTGCCGATGACCAGGTAGACGCATACCGTCAGCGCGGCGGGCTGCAGCCCACACGTCACAACTCGCGGCGTGTCACCGGTGTGACGCTACGTGACGGCAGGCGAATCAAGGCACACGCGGTGATTGTGACGACCGGCACCTTCCTGCGAGGCCTCATGCATTGCGGTCCCAGACAAACCGGCGGCGGACGCGCGGGGGAGCCGCCGGCCCAGGCGCTTAGCACGTCCCTGAAAGCACTGGGGTTCAGGCTCGCAAGGCTGAAGACGGGAACTCCGCCGCGCGTCCACCGCGATTCCATCGACTATTCCTCCTGCGAGGAGCAAAGTGGCGATGAGTTCCCCGCACCCTTCTCGTTCATGAACGACGCCATCATGCAGCACCAGATCAAGTGCTGGATCACCTGGACCAACCAGCGCGTGCACCAGCACATCCGTCGTAACCTTCATCTGGCACCGATGTACTCCGGCCAGATCAAGTCTACCGGGCCACGTTACTGCCCCAGCATCGAGGACAAGGTGGTGCGCTTCGCCGATAAGCAGAGGCACCAGGTCTTTCTGGAGCCCGAGGGGTACGATGATGAACGCGTCTACTGCAATGGGGTGAGTACCTCGCTACCTAAGGAGGTGCAGGAGGCGTTCATCCATGAGATACCGGGCCTCGAACGGGCACGGATTCTCCAGCACGGCTACGCGGTCGAGTACGACTATGTCCCCACCTGCCAAACCAGCGATTCGCTGGAGTCCAAGCTTGTAAGCGGCCTGTTCTTCGCAGGGCAAATCAACGGCACCAGTGGGTACGAAGAGGCCGCGGCCCAGGGACTGGTGGCGGGGATCAACGCCGCGCGCCGGCTCCGCTCTGCCGAGCCGTTACGCCTGCGACGCGACCAGGCCTACGTCGGCGTGATGATCGACGATCTGATAACCCGTCCCCCGACTGAACCATATCGGATGTTCACCTCGCGGGCCGAGTACCGCCTGGTGCTGCGCGCGGACAACGCCGACCAGCGACTTACCGAGATCGGGCGCGCGATGGGCACGGTTGACGACGCACGCTGGGAACGCTTTCGTGCAAGGCGTGAGGCTGCCGAGCGTGTCCGCGAATTGAGCCACAAAGGTTACTTGAACGGAACGCCACTTCAAACGTGGATGCGCCGCCCCCAAGCCGACATCGCTGCGCTTGCAGACTCGCTCCCACCGTGCAACGGGCGCCCGTTCTGCTGCGACGTCCTTGAGCAAGTGCTCATCGACACCAAGTACAGCGGGTACGTTGACCGCCAAGCCAAGCAGATTCTGCGGTTTCGTCGACTTGAGTCGATGGCTATCCCGGAGCGGTTGGAATACGCGTCCATAGCAGGCCTGCGCGTCGAAGCCAGAGAGTGCCTGAAACGGACACAGCCGCGAACGCTTGGCCAGGCCGCCAGGATGACCGGCGTGAATCCTGCAGATATTACGGTGCTGTGGATTCACATCGCCTGCAATCGACCGGCAACCAGGTCCGCGTAACGGCAGCACGGGGATACGACGGCCGAGAAAAACCGTACTGAGTAGTGTAGCCCCCTATCGCCCGCAGCCGTCCCAGACTCGCGCCCGCGACTTGATTTTCTTGTTGACGCCGGACGCGCCCATATGTACGGTATAGGAAATATGGGGTGAATAGATAATGCCAGCGGTGTGCGGAAGCTGCACTTGGATTAGCAGGGAGGTCTAGTTCGGAGGACGCATGATGGCGGATTTAAGGATGAAACCCGTTTACACAACTGGAGAGGTAGCACAAATCTGCAAAGTAAGTCAGCAGACGGTCATACGATGCTTCGACAGCGGACGTCTAAAGGGGTTTCGCGTCCCGGGTTCGCGTTTCCGGCGCATTCCCCGCGAGGCGCTCGTCTCCTTTATGAAGTCCAATCATATCCCACTTGACCATTTGGACAGCGGGAGGAAACGGGTGCTGGTCGTGGACGACGATGAAGCCATCGTTGAGATGTTTGTCGATCTGCTCGAGCGCGATGGACGGTTCGAGGTGAGAACGGCAAGCACAGGTTACGACGCGGGGATTCTGACCGAGCAGTTTCAGCCGGACGTCCTGCTACTGGACTTCAAACTCCCTGACATCAACGGTACCGCAGTGTGCCGCACCATACGGGCGAACCCCAACTACGCGCATATCAAGATCATTGCCATCAGCGGGGTGGCAGACCCCGACGAGGTCGACCAGTTGCGTGCAGCCGGGGCGGATGAGTTCATACGTAAGCCATTTGACATTACTGAGGTGATCGCCCGCCTCGCGGATCTGGTCAACGTTACTTGAGGTCCCGTCGTCGGGCTCCCGTACCAACGTCGTCGTTCACGCGGGTCGATCTCTCTACGGGTTAGGTTGCAAGGAGTGAAACAGGCGATGGCAGTCGTCCTCGGGGCAAAGCCCAGTACGGAACAAACACCGCGAGAGCGCGTGGAACTGATCCTGCATCACCTGGATCGGCTGCCAACGCTACCCGCTGTCGTCGGGCGGCTGTTGGCCGCCACCACCTCCACGAAATCCAGCGCAAGCGATGTCGTTCAGATAATCGAGTCGGACGGGGTGCTCACCGCTGCAATCCTTCGAATGACGCGACGGGCGGACCTGGGTATCAGCTCGAATGTGGTAACCGTTAGGCGTGCAGTCACCTTGCTCGGGTTCAGGGCGGTTCGCAACGCAGTCCTCTCAATGCGGATCTACGAGACACTCGGCGCACCCGACGCGCTGGACAAGCGCAGCACCATCCATCACGAGTTGTGGAAGCACTCGCTTGCAGTGGCGTGCGTCGCCGACCTGCTTGCGGAGCGCATGCGCGACACGGATCTGAAGGAGCAGGCGTTCGTTTGCGGCCTACTGCATGACATCGGCAAAATAGCGCTCGATGTCTGCCTGCCGAAGAGCTATGCCCGCGTCGTCGCCCGCGTCGAGCGAGAGCGCACGTGCATCTGCGATGTGGAACGCGACATGCTCGGCATGGACCACTCCATCGCGGGCAAGCGCCTGGTTACGAAGTGGCAACTTCCACGCGCTATCATGGAGTGCGTCTGGCTGCACCATCAAGAGCCCGATGCGCTGCCGTCGTCAACGGCGAACGCGGCACTCGTACAGTTGATCCACCTTGCAGACGGCATCGTACGCAGACAGCGCGTCGGCTTTTCGGGATACGGATGCGGTGCCGGAGTCGAAGCTTGCGCAGCAGGGCTCGGACTTGACGAGCCGGCGGTGACCGAGGTCGCTGGGCAGCTGCCCGCGCACATGGAGCCGTTCTGCGCCCTCGTGGGTCTCGACGACGCGACCGACGCTACATCCTACGCCGAGTCTCTGGCCAGGGCGAACAACGAGTTGGGCCGTACCAACGAAGCACTTGCGGAAGCCAACCGTGAGTACGAGCTCCGGGCAAGGTGCTTCGATGCCCTGACGACCTTCAACGAACGGCTCGGCGAGACGACCTGTATCGCTGACGTGTGCGCGGCCGCGGCACAGTGCGTCGGTGAATGTATAGGCGCGGACAGCACGCTGGCGTTCGTGGGAGATGCGCAACACCGTTGCCTTCACGTCGGATGCCGGATGGGGTGCGAGGAACGACCCACAAGCATGGTACTCGACGTCGGTGACGGCCACAGCAGAGACATTCTTGCGGCCGCAACCGCAGTATCACTCGGGCGCACGATCTGCTCGGCCCCGGAGGGGTGCGAGGCCATCTGGCAACGATGCGAGCAGTCCGCTCCCAGCGGTCCCGTTTGGATGTTGCCCTTCGCCCAGAGCGATGAGCTTGTGGGCGCGGTGTTCTTCGTTGCCGACCCGATGGCCGTCGCCCGCTGGCGAGAGGCGTCCGTGGAATGCCGCGCCCTTTCCTGCGCCATCGAGCACGCGGTGGCATCCGCAAGGACAAGCACCGAAGCGGAGCGAATGAATGAGGAGCTGTTCGATTTGAACCGGCGGCTTCGGGCTGCGCAGCAACGGTCCGTGAGGGCGCGGTCGATATCGATGATCGCGGAGATGGCGGCGGGAGCCGCACATGAGCTGAACAACCCGCTGTCCGTGATCTCCGGTAGAGCACAGATGGCAGCCTGCGAGGACAACCTGAAGGAGATCGAACGCACCCTTCGGATCATACGGGAGAAAGCCCACGAGGCTTCGCAAATAGTCCTGGAACTGATGCAATTCGCCAAGCCCGACCCGCCGGAGCCGCGATCGCAGCGCTTGGGGTCGGTCTTGCAACGCCGTTGCCAGCATTGGCGCCGGCGATTCTCCCTCACACCGCAACAGATAACCAGCCTCATCGCTGATGACGGAACCACGGTCCACGCCGATCCCGAGCAGCTTCACGAGATACTTGATGCCGTGGTAAACAACGCGGTCGAAGCTGCCGCCCGCGAAACACTTCACGTACAGGTCAACTCGCCCTCCCGCGTTACCGATGAGACAGTCCGGATAGTGATCGAGGACAACGGCGTGGGGATGTCGCCGGACATCCTGGAGCGCGCCTTCGATCCGTTCTTCTCGAGCCGCCCCGCGGGGCGCGGCCGCGGACTGGGATTATCGCGAGCTTACCGACTCGCGGAGATCAACGGCGGGTGTGTGTGGATCGAATCGACTCTCAACCTGGGCACGACAGTGACCATCGAGCTTCCTGCCCGCCCCTCCCAACAAGCATCCATCTGAGGCCCGTTGCCTGCCCCCAAGCGTCATGCAAGATTACTCGCCCGAGCTGCCGGCTGCAGCCCGTTCGACCGCAGCCTGACTACATCTCTCATGACGATCCTCGGAACGGGGGGACTCCCCGGCGGACATGACGACTGAAACCGGAATAATGGCTGACAAACCACACAAAATCATGCTCGTCGAAGGCGACCCAGAGATTCTGGAGATGCTCGTCTCTGCGCTGTCCGCTCGGCTGGACGCGCAGCTCACGTGCGTTTCCTCCGCGGAGTCAGGCCTGGAAGCGGACATCGCCGACCCGCATGATTTGGTCATCATCGAGCTCGAGTTGGATGACGGCAGCGGGATTGAACTCGCGGAGAGGCTCTGTATGCTGGCGCCACGACCGATCATACTGCTCGCGGATGAGCTCACAACGCAGGATACGATCGCGGCCATGCGGTTAGGTGTGAGCGATCTGCTGATGAAGCCTTTCCCGTTGACCGAGCTGCTGGATGCCGCGGGTGAGGCGCTTCGCAGGCACGATGTACACCAAGCCCACCTGGCCAAGTACCTGCGCATGCGCGCCCTGGTACGCCGCGTCTTGCGAGAACGCCGCGCAATGCACCAGCGCATGGAGCTCGTGTGCCAGGACCTGGTAGCCGCCCACCGACGACTCATGCATCGCGTGCTTGCACTGGAGGACTCACGCCGTCCGGCTTAGCCAGTTCCGGCCGCTTCACGGGGCCCCACGGCGTCACCGAGCGCCGTCCGCACCGGCAATACGCCCGCAGCCCCTGCTGGTAAAACCGTCTCCGCCTGAACTCCCACGATGCTGAGCCCGCAGCCGGTTCACCGTTCGGCGGACGTCAGACCACCGGGGCGGCGCGCGACGCGGGAGACGTAGTCGGCAACAGCTGCGGGGATGCCCTCATCGTAGCCTATCGTGGAGCACCAGCCGAGGCACTCTTTGATCTTGCGGCACGCGAAGAAGCATCGCCTGCCCACAAGCCAGGCTGCATAGCGCGAAATCAGCGGAGGGCGCTTCGTACGGAACAGGTGACCCGCGCACTCGAGGAAGAAACCGGCGCCCCTGGCCACGGCGTAAGGCACAGAGGCCGTGATCGGCGCCGCACCCAGGGCGGAGGCGACACGGTTAAAGTACTCACGCTGCGTCATAAAGCCATCATGCGAGCAGTTGTAGGCCTCGCCGATTGCGAGATCGCTATGCGCAGCGATGATGGCAGCTTCCGCGGCGTTGCCCGCATGGACGACATTGAGGCGGTTGTCGCCGTCGCCTATTAGCCTCAGCCTGCCCCGGCGGATGGAGTCGACAATCCTGGGCATCGTGGTCCGGTCTCGCGGGCCGTACAGCCAGCTCGGACGGACCACCGTCACTGCGAGCTTGCCCGACGCGTGCATCCTCCACACCAGCTTCTCCGCCTCCACCTTGGCCCTGGCGTAGTAATTCCACCGGGCGAGCTTGACTCCCAGCGGCGCCTGCTCGTCTAGTATGACCCCCGCACCGTCCACCTCGCCGTAAACACTGACCGAGCTGACGTGGAGAAACCTCCGCACCATCGCGTTCCGCGCTGCCTCCAGAAGATGCCGCGTCCCATCGATGGTCGTCTGGCGGAAAAGATGCCAAGGCCCCCAATCGCCCACGCGCGCCGCGCAGTGATACACGCAATCAACCCCGGTGCAGGCTTGGCGGAGTGATTCACAGTCTGTAAGATCTCCCAGCACGATTTCGACCCCGAGGCCGCGCAGGAAAGCCGTGTCACCCGTGGGCCGGCAAAGCGCGCGAACGGGCACGTCGCGCAGGCGAAGTTGTTCTGCAATATGACTGCCCAGCAGGCCGGTGGCCCCGGTCACGAGAGCGGTCGAACGTGCCTGCAGGTCGCTCACGATGGACGATAACGATAGACGGCAAGTCGATCACGTCAAGCAGTCGGCGCGTGCCGACCGACCGCAGCAGCGCCGCAAGCCGGCAACGTACATCGGCTGATCTGAGGAGTACATCCGTATGGCTGGTGCACCTGTTTTGATCCGGCGGACAAGCACGGTTGAGGAGGCGGATATCATCGTCGCGTGGCTTGAGGAACGAGGCATCGAAGCCGTCGTTGCCGATCGAGATAATCCGGGCGTTCTGGCCTTCGGTGTCACGGATGTCGAGGGGATCGAAGTATACGCGCGTGACGCCGAAACAGCAGCCCGCGCCCAGACTCTGCTGGCTGAGCATGACAGCGAGCGGAGCGACAGCCCGGCACCTGCCGAATCGAGAGACCCCATCGACGTTACATGCGACGAGTGTGGGGCGGTGTGTTCGTTTCCAGCTGACACCTCGCGCCTGGTCGAAGAATGCCCCGAATGTGGCGCGTACGTCGACACGTCCGGAATGGGCGACGTCGACCTCGAAGAGCCCGAGGCCGAACCAGAGGACTGAATCCCGCCCCCAGGCCGAAAAGCACAGCGCCCACGCCGATAACGGGCATTTGAGGCATCGAGCGGGCGAAAGAGACGATCATCGTGCACCGCCCTGCCTGGCTCAAGCGTGGGCGGGCGGGAACAGACCCTAATCGCCGGGCGGAGCAAGGCCGGCTCAGGGACCCCCATCAACATCCTGCTCCCCTTGCCGCTCGTGCAACGCGCGGATGTCAGGATCGTCTATTCTAAAGCCGTACTCATACAACTTAACCACATACGCCTTCCGCGTTGCCACCGCTTCAGCACGCTGTTCCTCGAGTTCGCGGGCTTTCCGCTCGCGCGCCGCCTGTGCGCCACCCACTGCACGGCCCCGGCGCCCACCCGGACCCGGCGGAGGAGCTCGCCGCGAGCCCGCTTTTCCCTTCTCGGCTTTCTTCTCGTCGATGCGGCTCACCTCGCGGGCAGCGGCCCGGGCGGCGGACTTCCAGAGCTGAATAAGCTCGTCGTCCGCTTCCTCTCCCACGAAAATAGCTGCCGTGGCCATCGCGGCCTCGAGCTTCTCTATGCGGCTGATGTGTTTGATATACTCCCCCCGGTTACGACCTTCCAGAAAGTCGGCGCCTTTAAGGTATTCCCGCACCTCGGCAATCAGACCGCGCGCCAGCTTGGTGCCCGCCTTAACGAAGGTGGCAGGATCGCTCAACGTCCCACCGTCGAATTGGCCGTCTTCATACGTCTTCAGCACGTCGAGGCAGGCCTGGGAATAGGCCGCAACATTCTCGTCGTTCGAACGGACGCCCTTCCGAAAAGCCCGCGTCGCCTCGCCGTAGTCTCCCTTGCGCAGAAGGGCGATCGCCTCCAGCAATGACACCCTCTCCCGATCGTCGAGAGGCAGCCTCTTGAACCGCTCCGGGGCAAGCCACGCCTCGAGAGCGGCAAACGCCTGGCTCCAGTCCTTCGAGTTAAGCCCCCGCGCGATGCGCACCAGGGCGCGATCGGCTGATCCCATCACTCCCGGAAGGTCGAGCCCTGCAACCCCCGTGCCGCCTACTTGAACCAACTCCACGGTTGCGAAGTCGACGTTGCCCAGATCGAAGTCTATCGGCGTTCCGGTTGCTGCAATGACTCCGTGGAACAGCGACTCCTCGAAGCTACCCGTCAGACGACTTCCGTCGGAGAACGTTATGATCTTAGTGCTGCGCGATTCGGAGTCGATACGTTCTATGTCCGGCAAGGACACGTCTATGACACCGGCCCGGCTGTCAAACTTGGCTTCCCCCTCACCTTTCGAGAGTACAAGATGGCACACATTGGTATCGAGGACAATCGCATCTCCCTTCACTTCTCGCAGCTGCCGATCCGATTGCCTGAATGCCACCGTACCCACGTCCTCGAACTTCTGCTCGAGCACGGTCCCGGCCCGCGGCGCAAACTGGAAGCCGGCGTCCACATGGGAAGCGCTTATGTGATTACCTCCCTCCATGAATAGATGGGCGCCGTCACTGGAGGCCATCACGTACGCCACCGCCTCCGTGGGTATCTCCAACAAGCCGATGTCCGATTCCCACTTGATGCTGCTGGTCGAGATCGTCCCGTTGATCCGATCACCATCAGGAAAGAACAGGGTGTCACGGTCAGGAAGCCGTCTGAACTCCGGTACGATGATCCGTCCATCTTCGTCGGTCAGGATGTCCATGAAGGGCACGACATCCGTCCCTTGCTTCATACGTCCAAGGTCGAAGGCGTAGCGAATCATCTGGGCGGTGATCTTAGCGGGAACAAGCGCGCTGTTCGTGACACCTCCGGAGAACTCGTATCCTTCCGGCGGTGTCATCAGCGTGGCTGTGCCAACGAGGAAACCGTCCTGATCGACCATGGGCCCGCCACTGTTGCCCGGTCTCACTTCCGCGTTGGTGTGAATCATGCGTACGCGGCCCCCCGGCGTTCGCGGTATGCGCGTAATGCGCCCCGGCGTTATGGTTACCGGAGGGTGGTCACGCCGTCTGCTGCTGCGCTGTGAGTCGCCGCCTGGAAAGCCCAAAGCCCAGATTCTGACGCCTTCCCTCAGACGTGATTCGGGTTGAAGGCGCAGGTATGATCGGGTGACAAGCTTCTTTCCAGGCTCGCTGAAGACCTGTAGAACAGCCTGATCAGCAGCACGATTCTGGTAGATAACTTCAGCGGTATAAGGCTGCTGCTCGCCCGTACCGGCGTTCACCACGACCTCGAAGTGGAGTTTTCCCGTTGCGTAGTGGA
The DNA here is from genome assembly GCA_046757145.1 of Phycisphaerae bacterium. Classification (GTDB taxonomy): domain Bacteria; phylum Planctomycetota; class Phycisphaerae; order UBA1845; family UBA1845. Next base: position 13,692 of record JBHHXS010000040.1, read on the forward strand.
AGCGCATTTGCTCAAGCGGAGTCTTGCTGTGACTCGGATCGACGACATGGTTGTTCGTTATTGCCAGCCCGGTGCCGTTGACAAAGAAGCCCGACCCCGTTTCGAGCGTGGTATCCCCCCGCGTCTGCCTCGAGGACTTGGTGAACACCATAACCGTAGCGCTTTTGACCTTCTCCTCGATCTCAGGTTTCATGGTCTGCGCCCAGGCTGGCGCCGTGGGGGCGAGAGCGCCCACCAACGCGACGTACGGGGCCAGGCAGATGACCATATCAAGGAACTCCCCCCGCACCGGATGATTCAAGGATGCACTGTTGGTCAGGCGTTGCATGGCAGATCCTTTCACCAGGGGGTACCCCATCCAAACACTGGAGGCAGAGCAGCTTTCTCGGTGCCGATCGACGCGCAGGGCGCACACGCCGGCCTGGCGTTTCACAACATGCACGGATTATGGTATTAGCTGTTCTTGAACGATGTCAAGAACTGGTGCGCTCGCAGCCGGAACAAGAATCATTGACAAAGGCGTGCGCGCGACACTTTGATTGATGGTCGGGAGACCTGAAGCCGTGACGAATCCCCCCTTCGTGCAGCACAGCACAGCCGAGGAAACCTGGCGCGTGTTTCGCATCATGTCGGAGTTCGTCGAGGGGTTCGAGACCATGTCGCGGGTTCCGCCGGCGGTCTCCGTCTTCGGCTCTGCTCGCATCCAACCCGACGACCAGTACTACGCGATGGCCGAAAAACTTGCTGGAGAGCTCGCTCGCCGCGACTTCGCCGTGATAACCGGGGGCGGACCGGGCATCATGGAGGCCGCCAACAAGGGCGCCGCTGAGGCCGGAGGAGTCAGTGTCGGGCTGAACATCTACCTCCCTGAAGAGCAAAAGGCCAATCCATTCCAGAATGTCTCCCTCGATTTTCGCTATTTCTTCTGCCGAAAAGTCATGTTCGTAAAGTACGCTGTGGCATTCGTCTGTTTCCCGGGCGGATTCGGGACCATGGACGAGTTCTTCGAGTCGATGACGCTGATTCAAACCCACAAAGTGCAGTCGTTCCCAATAATCCTGATAGGAGGGGCATTCTGGTCCCCACTAATAGACTGGATAAGGGAACATCAACTCGTCAGGAACAGCTACATCCTCGAACGGGATCTGACGCTGTTCGACATCACCGATGATGTGGTGGCCGCGGCGAAGATAATCGTGAAGGCGCATCGGGCAGCCAGCCGGCGTCCGGCTGGAGCAGCGGACCCGGAAGGGCGCCTGACCGCCGAGGGCACGTACATCGGACGACAGCCGCAGCGCCCCGGGGCGGCGCATCCTTACGAGGACCTGTCACGCTGACAATGCCGTGGTTATGGGCCCGCGAACGGAACCGACGACACCTGCGCGCTGCAACCGACAGCCCACGCGACTGTTCCTGCGGCACAGGCATCGAGGTTTACAAACCAAGGCCAAAGCATGAGGTGAACGCGCATGATCCCGGGAAGACCGGCGTCATACGTTCTGATCCTGTTCAGCGCAGCAGCATCAAGCGGTTGCAAACACGCGGACCGCGCGCGGCCCGCGACCGTTGGTAGCGCCTTCGAACGCCGAGCGTATACCGAGCGGACTCCTCCAGGCGACGACCGTCCAAACGAGAATGTTACACCGGCAATCCCACTCGAGGATCGCGAAAGGACCGGCTACGCCCAGGCTGACGTTATTGCAACGGTCAACGCACAACCTATCACGCGCCGTCAACTGGTCGACATACTCATGCGCTCACACGGAGCCGACCTTCTCGAGCAACTTGCGGCTTTAGAAGCGGCGCGGGCGTTGGCTGAGCTGAAAAAGCTCAGTGTCGGCGCTAAGGAGTTCAACCGCGAGTACGAACGGACCCTGCGCAGGCTTGTCGACCCGTTGTCATCAGTGGCTCTCGGTTCTTTTGACCGCGAGCAAGGTGAACGGCTGCTTGACACGGTGCTCGCGGAGCGGCACATGTCGCGCGATGAATACTTGGTCATCGTGCGGCGTAACGCTTACCTCAGGGCGATCGTGGAGTCGCAGCAGGTGCTTACGGAACAGCAACTGCGCGATGAGTATGAACGAGCGTACGGCACTCACGTGCAAATCCGCCACATCCAGCTCGCAAGCCCCGGCGAAGCCAACCGCGCGTTGGACAGTCTGAAGGCAGGAGCGGACTTCGCGGAGCTGGCGGAACGCATCAGTGCCAACGCAGCCAGCGCACGCACAGGCGGGCTGCTCGCACCCTTCTCGCAAGGCGATGACGATATACCTGAACTGTTCCGAAAGGTTGCCTTCTCCCTCGCACCCGGTCAGGTGTCCGATCCGGTGCGGATCGGCTCGTGGTACCACCTGTTGAAGCTCGAGAAGCGCATCCCGGCAGAGAGTCCAGGTTTCGCTCTGGTCCGCGCCGAGCTTGAGCAACGAGCGCGTGAGCGTCTGAGCTGGCCGGCCATGGAACGACTGTACCAACGCCTGTTGCGAGATACGGTGATCGAGATTCACGACCCCGTGTTACGCGACGCTTTCGACAAGAAGAACTTCGCTCGCGGGAGCGCCGAGTAGCGCCGCACTGCGATCGGCGTCTGTTCTGCCCCTGCCCGGCACATCCCGTATGGACCCAGGGCCCCTTCCGTCCCCGTTCTAGCGTCACGCTGCAAGAACCGCTAGGATGTGTCGCTGCGATCGCGCAAGCTGAGGTATCGTTGCTAACGGGAGAGGTACATGGCAGGGGCGGGTGGTTATCAAGCGATTCTGATGTTCGGCGGGCCGGGCTCCGGTAAGGGTACGCAGGGGGTCGTCCTGGGAATGATGCCCAACCTCGTTCATCTTGCGATGGGCGACATCTTCCGGAGCCTCGATGAAAAGTCCGACATAGGCAAGGAGTTTCTGTCCTACTCGACGAAAGGCCTGCTCGTTCCCGACGAACTGACCATCCGCGTGTTCCGTCATCACGTACACGCGAGGATCGAAGCTGGTGAGATCGACCCCGCCTACCATACCCTGATACTCGACGGCATACCGCGGACGGTGGACCAGGTCAGGCTCTTGCAAGGGGTAATTGCCATTCAACGCGTCGTCTACCTGATGATGGAGGACCGCGAGGCCCTTATCGCGCGGCTAATGGGCAGGGCAAGGAAATCCAACCGCCCTGATGATGCCGATCGCTCCGTGATAGAGAACCGAATCGATATCTACCAACGTGAGACGCGCCCGGTGCTTGATGCCCTTCCTCGGGACCTGGTAACTCAGATCAATGCCGACCAGCCCCCACTCGCCGTTCTCCGCGACATCGCCGACTGTCTGACCGGTTGTGTCCCGGCGACGATCTGACGCTCAACGCAGCATCGACATGTGGCGAAGCGGGCCTGCAGCTACGTTTTGCGCGGCTTGAGCACGTATTGGATTTCCACAGGTTCGTCGTCGTCTGCCCAAAGGTGCAGATTTGGATCGCACAGCGGCGTCAGCACGTCACGCAACAACTCCACCCAATCTGCCTTGATCGAAGCACGCGTCTGCGGAGCCAGGGCGTTGGCCATCCGCACCAGCATCGGTGCGACGGGCCGAAGCCCGATGTCCCAGATGCGGGCGTGCGCCCCCGTGATAAACGGGAAAGCACTCACGACAACCAGACCCGCTAAACCGAACC